>NZ_JNAA01000019.1:0-71071 GCF_000696055.1 Exiguobacterium sp. AB2 | reverse complement strand
TTTGTCTTAAGCGAGAAACTCGTCGAGCGTCGCAATCAAAATCCCGATTTCGGGTTTCGTGATTTGGGCGTTCGCACCGACAGCCTCTCCTTTATGTTTCAAATCGTCCGAGATGAGCGAGGAGAAGATGATGATCGGAAGGTCGCTGTACTGCTCCATCTCCCGGAGACGTTTCGTCAAATGCAAGCCGTCCATCTGTGGCATCTCGATGTCCGTGATGAGCAGGTCACAACTTGCCCCGTCCACCTCGAACGCCTCGAGTGCTTCCTTCCCGTTATTAAAGATCGTCGTGTTGAAATAGCCTGCATCGTCGAGCGTATCGATGATGAGCGTACGGAGCATCTCCGAGTCTTCGGCGAGCCAAATCTGTTTATGCGATCGTTCACGGGCACCGAGGCGTTTCACCGACTCCCGAGCCATGATGTCTTTTCGTGACAATTCGAGGGCGATTCGTTCGTAGTCAAGTAAGATGATCATTTGGTCGCCCGTCTTGACGACGCCGTTCGTGATGCCTTGCATGCCGCGCGCCAAGTCAGACGGCGTATCAATTTGTTCCCAAGAGATTCGTTTAATCTCGGTCACTTGATCGACCCGAAGCACCGACTTCTCACCGTTGAACTCACAGACGATTAAACGGTCGCCTTCGCCGACTTCACGCGGATGACCGATGACCATCGGCAAATCGATGACAGTCATCACTTCTCCACGTAGTTCGATGAGCCCCATGATGGCCTCCGGCGTCCCCGGCAGCGGGGTGAGCGGAAGCATTGTGATGATTTCTCTGACTTTCATGACGTTGATCCCGAAAATGAACGGGCCCGATTGGAAAATGACGATCTCGAGCTCATTCGTGCCTGCTTCAAGTAAAATGTTATGGTCCATGCTCATTCGTAGTCCCTCCTAGTTCACGTACTCTCTTCTTCTCTATCGGTCGAACGGGCCGGACTCTTCAGTTGAAAAGTGTCAATCTGGAGACGGATTTCACAAAAAGTTGTTACGTAACCGTTTACATTACATAAACTGAATCTTTATAGTTGTTCATCCGAATTAATTTTGCATACAATGGGGGTGGCAACGAGATATCAAAGCTTACTCAGGAGGCAGATAGAGATTATGAGTATGAACACGTATCCATATTTAATCAATGGACAATGGCAGGAATCAACAACTAACGAGACGATTGAACTCGTTTCCCCTTATACAGAAGAAGTCGTCGGCAGCGTACAGGCAATGTCACGTGATGAAGTCGACGAAGCCATTCATGGCGCCAAACGTGCACAACAAGAGTGGGCAGCGCTTCCGGTCAACAAGCGTGCCGAACTCCTATACGCATGGGCAGAGAAGTTAGAAGAGCGTGTCGATGAGATTGGTCAAATCATCATGCGCGAAGTCGGGAAGAACTTGAGCGACGCGAAGAAGGAAGTCGTCCGGACAGCGGAAATCATCCGCTACACGGCGGAAGAAGGTCTTCGCTTCACAGGCGGGTTCATGCAAGGTGATTCGTTCCCAGGTGGTTCGAAAAATAAGATGGCAATCATCAAAAAAGAGGCACTCGGTGTCGTCCTCGCCATCTCACCGTTCAACTATCCGGTCAACTTGGCGGCAGCCAAGATTGCACCGGCCTTGATCACAGGGAACGCCGTCGTCTTCAAACCGGCGACACAAGGCGCGATCAGTGGTGTGAAAATGGTCGAGGCGCTTCAAGACGCGGGTCTTCCGAGCGGCTTGTTGAACCTCGTCACCGGACGCGGTTCGGTCATCGGTGACTATTTGACGTCGCATCCGGGCATCGACATGATCACGTTCACGGGCGGCACGGGGACAGGGCAACACTTGTCTCAACAAGCTTCGATGGTACCGGTCGTCTTAGAGCTCGGAGGGAAAGATCCGGCGCTCGTCTTAGAAGACGCCGACCTCACGCTTGCTGCCGATCAAATTGTCAGCGGTGCGTTCTCGTACTCTGGACAGCGCTGTACGGCGATCAAGCGTGTCTTTGTGCTCGAACACCAAGCGGACGAGCTCGTCGGTATGTTGAAAGAGCGCGTCGAGAAGCTCTCGGTCGGTTCGCCGGTCGACAATAGCTTCATCGTGCCGCTCATCGACAAGAAGTCGGCGGATTACGTGCAAGGCTTGATTGACGATGCCGTCAACAAGCAGGCGACGGTCGTACACGGCAACGAACGCGACGGCAACTTGCTTCACCCGACGCTCCTTGACCACGTCACACGTGAGATGCGTGTCGCATGGGAAGAGCCGTTCGGACCGGTCTTGCCGATCATCCGTGTCTCGTCACTTGACGAGATGATTGAGCTTACGAACGAATCAGAGTTCGGCCTTCAAGCGAGTGTGTTCACGCAAAACGTGAACAACGCCTTCACTGTGGCCGACAAGCTCGACGTCGGGACGGTTCAAGTGAACGGACGCACAGAGCGCGGCCCTGACCACTTCCCGTTCATCGGCGTGAAGCAGTCAGGTCTCGGCGTTCAAGGGATTGGACGCAGTCTCGAGACGATGACGCGCGATAAAGTGACGGTCATCAACTTATAATTTGTCAGGAGAGGAGACATCCTCTCCTTTTTTTGTGTCATTGAAATCCAATCTTTCAGACGGGTATAATGGGTGGAGATAGGTGGAAGGGGTTGGGGGCACGTGGCGAACTGGATTTCGAGCCAATTGGCTAGATTGGACATACCGACGCCGTTTGAAGTCGGGAACGTGAACGTATACATCGTCGAACATATGAACCGGTTCTTTATGGTCGATTGCGGACCGGATACGGAAGAGGCGTGGACGTCGTTGAATGCACAGCTCGCAGAGTTGGAGCTGTCGCTTGAGTCGATCGACTTCTTGTTTTTGACGCACCACCATGCCGATCATGCCGGACAAGCGTGGCGCCTTCGAGACGCCGCGATTCCGGTGTATGGTCATGAAAAACTCGTCCGTTACTTGGAGCAGACACCGAACTTCATCAAGCGGGGTAATCAATTTCTGCACGATTTGGCCCATTCGTTCGGCACCCCCGAGTCGATTGTCGCCAAACTGCCCGACTATCGGGAAGCGCTACGTTGGATCGGCCCGACGACCGTGACGATGACGTTCGAGGACGGTCAGGCCGTCACACCGGACGGGGCGTGGCGGACGATTCACTTGCCGGGTCATGCGAGCGACCAGCTTGGACTCATCGGACCTGGCGGCGTCTTGATTGCCGGTGACCATCTGATTGACGCGGTCGAACCGAACCCGCTCATCGAACAACCGTATGAAGGGGAAGGGTTTGCGTCGCCGGTGCTCTTGTATCTCGATTCGCTCCGTAAGCTGCAGACGTATGAGTTGAAGCTCGTCGTGAGCGGACACGGGGATCCGATTATGCATCCGATGCCGTTAATTGAGAATCGGATTACACAGCGGTACGACCGGAGCGAGCAACTGCTCGGGGACTGGGTCGATGGGTTGAGCGTCTTCGATTGGTCGATGCGCCTTTACGGGCGCAAGATGCGCCACGCGATGCCGCTCGTCTTCAGCGAAGTGTTCGCCCGTCTGACGTTGCTCGAAGAACGTGGCCACGTCGAACGAATTCTCGTCGACCGGAAATGGACATATGAACGGACAAAGGAAGTGGAATGGTGAAACATATCGTGATCACAGGTGCGTCAAGCGGCTTTGGTGCCGCATTGGCGCACTGTTTTTATGAACGAGGGTACACACTAACGCTCGTCGCGCGGAACGAGGAGCGGCTGAAAGGCTTGGCCCAACAACTGAACGCAAACTGGCACGTCGCTGACGTCATTACAACTTACGCCACACTCGTCCATGAGATTGAACAGGCGTACGGACCAATCGACGGATGGGTGAACAATGCCGGGATTGGTGAGTTCGATGCGGTCGTCGATCAATCGGCGGATGTCATCGAAGAGACGATGGTCTTGAACGCGACAGCGCCGATGGTCCTGTCACGCGACTGTGCGCAGCGGATGCGAGCCGGTGGGACGATTGTTAACGTCTGCTCACAAGCGGCAAAAGTGCCGACGCCGAAATCGGCCGTCTATGCCGGTTCGAAAGCGGCCCTTCTTCAGTTTTCGAATGCGCTTCGACTTGAACTAAGAACGAACGGCATTCATGTCCTGACCGTCAATCCAGGACCGATCGCGACACCGTTCTTTAAACGGGCCGACAAGAGTGGACGGTATGAACAGAGCGTCAAAGCGATTCTGTTGTCACCGGAACGATTGGCACGTCGCGTCGTCAAGGCGTATGAACGGTCTGAACGGGAAGTGAATGCGCCGTGGTGGATGGAGCTGGGTGCAAAAATGTATGCGATGTGCCCGGTCTGGTTCGAACGACTCGCAAAACGGGGATTTGACAAAAAGTGAGTACATAGGGGGGAAAGACAATGAAACGATTTTTAATCGTCGGGCTCATGCTCGTTTTCATCGTAAGTGCGTGTGGCCAAGAGCAAGCAGAAGTCGCCGAGACGTTCGATGAGGCAGCCAAAGCCGCTGAAGGAACGACCGTCAACTTTTACTTATGGGGCGGGGACGAGGGCATCAACCGATATTTAGATGACTATGTCGCCCCTCGCCTCGAGTCTTCATACGGTATCGAATTAAACCGTGTGCCGATGGATACGGCTGAGTTTGTCCGTCAACTGTCACTCGACAAACGGGCTGACCGAGAACGCGGGACGATTGATTTGATGTGGATCAACGGGGACAACTTCCGTAACGCTGCCGAAGCAGACTTGTTGACGGGTGGTCTCCTCGAGCGGATTCCGAACGCGTCCTTGTTGAACGAAGCGGCGCAAGCGACAGACGCCGGTACGCCGACGAATGGTCTTGAGGTCGCTTGGGGGAACGTACAATTCGTACTGCATTACGATGCGGCGAACGTTCAAAATCCGCCTGAGACGTTTGAAGAACTCCGTCGGTGGACCGAGGAAAATCCCGGCCGATTCACGTATCCTGAAGTAACGGACTTTACAGGTAACGCGTTCGTTCGTCATCTGTTATATGCCAAGTATGGGGACGCGTCACGTGATATGGAGACGATTCCAGACGCGTTTTGGGACGAGCTCGCCTCATGGTCACCGAACTTGTGGAAGCAGGGACAGACTTACCCGAAATCGCTCGCACAACTCGATCAACTGTATGCGTCAGGTGAGGTGTGGATGACGATGGGGTTTAATGAGCGCCGGGCCGAGGCGGAAGTGAACGCGGGTGTTTTTCCGGACAGCACGCGCGCACTCGTCTTGGATCACTCCATCTCCTCGACGCACTTTTTGGCGGTACCGTTCAACGCCTCGAATCCGAACGGGGCGCTCGTCGTCATCAATGAGCTGTTAGCACCCGAAGTGCAGCTTATGAAGCAACGGGACACGTATTGGGGCGATGGGACGTCACTCGATCTCGATAAGCTCGACGAGCGCGACCGGGAAGCCTTCTTGTCGCTTGATGACGGCAGCACGTATCCGGACCCGGAGCTCTTGAGCGACCGTCAACTGCCCGATTATGGACCGGACGTGATTGACCAGATTCGAGAGGGGTGGACGCGTGTCGCGCGTTAACGTCTTACTTAGCATGGCAGTGTCCCTGCTTCCACTCACGGCGCTCGTGTTTTTATTCCGTGAGTCGGTCGGTGCGGACGTATGGGGGCTCATGCAAGAGGAGACGTGGCGTGCAAGCCTCGGTGTCACACTCTACGTGACACTCGTTTCGACGTTGTGCTCCCTCGTGCTCGGGACGCTCGCGGCCCGGGCCGTCTATGTAAACGGTCAAAACTGGCTATTGCGTTGGTTAAAGTGGCCATTGTTTGTCCCACATATCGCGAGTGGATACTTGTTTTACTTACTGTTCGCCGACGGATTCCCGTTCGGCCTAATTGAAGCGAACGAACGGCATCATCTCGTCGTCATTGTGACGTATATATGGAAAGAAGTCCCGTTCGTCTTCCTCATGGTGCTTGGCACGTACGCGCAACTGAACACCGGTTACCGTGACATGGCGAAGACGCTTCAACTGAATCCGTGGCGACAGTTCTCCGTTGCGGAATGGCCGTTTCTCGTCAAACCGCTCCTCGATTCGTTTTGGATCTTGGTCGCGTTCATCTCGTTCGCTTACGAAGTGCCGGCGCTACTCGGTGTCACGTTTCCGAAACTGCTCGGCGTTCTCGCTTACGACAGGTTGACGACTGGATTGTTTTTAAATGAGAGTGAAGCGTATGCCGTTGCCTTGATTTGGACGCTCTTTCTGTTCGGCGGAGTCTTGTTGACGTACGTGTTGACAGCAAAACATAGGCGTCGAATCGAGAAAGGGGTGAGACGATGAGACGTCTCGTCATACTCGTCTTGATCTTATTGCCGTTTAGCGGCTTGTTCACTTCCGTTCCGACTTTCTTTTTTGATGACGCCATCATCAACACGGTTATTCAAGTCCTCGTCATCGTGAGTCTGAACGTATGGCTTTCGATTGGGACGGCATGGTGGTTGTTGTTCACAGAAACGAAATGGCGCACGTTCATCGAATGGTTCCTGTTTTTGCCGTTGTTCATCCCGGCGCTCGCCGGTACGTTCGGCATGTACATCGCACTTGCCCGATTCGGTCTCGTCGGCACGACCATTGGCGTGCTCATCGTGTTGCTCGTCGTCACGCTCCCTTATTCCATTCGACTCGCCTATAACGCGATGTCTGTCATTGGTCGCCCGATGTTCGAACAGGCGCTATTTATGCCGCCGCTCCGACGATATCGTGATGTCCTGTTTCCGCTCTTAAGCGGGACGATTCAGACGATTGCGCTCATGTCGACGGTGATTGTGCTCGGTCAATTCGTCCTCATCCAATTAATCGGAGCAGGACTGATCTCGACCGTGACGACGAGGCTTTATCAAGTATATGCGGGAAATGATGTCGCGCTCGCGTTACAGCACACGTGGCTCTTGATTCTCATTCCGGCAGTTTTGTACATCGCCATTGGCTGGGGTATACGTCTGGGCGTTAAAATTGTGAAAGGACGGTTATGATGGGGTTACAATTGACGAACATTCAAAAGCGCTTTACTAAACGTGACGTGTTGACAGGCGTCGACTTGTTTGTGAAGCAAGGCGAGATTCACGCATTGGTCGGAACGAGCGGTTCCGGAAAATCGACACTGTTACGCATCATCGCGGGACTCGAGTCACCGGATACCGGTACGGTCACTTGGGATGAAAGGTCGTTACTCGGTGTACCAGCGCACGAACGAAAAATCACGATGCTGTCGCAGACACCACTGTTGTTCCCGCATTTGACGGTCGGGGAGAACGTAGTGCTCGCAACCCCTGACCGGTCGCGTGAGCAGGCGGAGAAATGGCTCACGCGCGTCCGACTCGCCGGCCGTTATGATGACGAGGTTCACACGTTGTCAGGTGGGGAGGGGCAACGGGCGAGCTTTGCCCGGGCGCTTGCCGCCGACCCGCGTCTGATTTTACTCGATGAGCCGTTCACGAACCTCGATCCTGATTTGAAGTATGAGTTGCAACAGTTGACTCGCGATATCGTAAGCGAGCTTGATTTGACGACGCTACTCGTGACACATGACCGGGAAGAGGCGATGCTTGTGGCGGACCGGGTCACGTTACTCGAGAACGGGACGATTCATACGACCGGGACACCGCGCGAGCTGAGTGAAACGGAGCCGACGTTCGGTGACTTTATTCGCCTCGAAGGGGAACTGTATCCGCTGACTCGAATCGGTGTGTTTAGCGAAGGGGCAGGCGAACGTGTGGAGCTCGTCCGTCACCTCGTCAAGTTCGGGGTACGACTCGGTGAGTACCGACGACCGAACGGGGAGTATGTCATCCTCCCTTCGGACGTTTCCCAACAGATTGGACAATCGTACCCGTTACGGAAAAAATAAGGAGTGGTTACATGTTAGATACGTATGGAAGCCGATTCGTCCGTCCCGTCATCGAGCGCGGCGCCGATCGGTTGTTAAAGTGGAAGTTTACACCGAACGAAGTGACGCTACTCGGCGGCATCGTCGGCGTGTCCGTCGGGTTCTTCATCTATAACGATATGCACTGGACGGCCGTCATCTTGTTATGGCTGTCGGGACTGTTTGATGTATTGGACGGGACGATGGCGCGACGTTCCTCGAAAACAGGATTTGGGACGGTGTTAGACCTCGTCGTGGACCGTCTCGTCGAGATTTCGGTCGTCATCGCGCTCGCGTTGCGTTACCCCGAGCATATGACCATCTTTCTGTTGCTCCTCGCTTCGTTCATCGTGGCGATGACCGTGTTTTTGGCCGTGGGTGCGAGCAGTTCTCGCCGATCGGAAAAAACGTTTTACTATCAGCCGGGTGTGCTCGAACGCACCGAGTGCTTTATCTTGTTCAGCCTCATGATTCTATTCCCAAGCTTTGTCGGGGTCATTGCCACAGTGTTCTTCATTCTCGAAGTGGTGACGATTTCCCAGCGCATGGTTGAGGCCCGGCGGATTCTCCGATGAAGCCGCGCCTCGTCCTCGTCGGGCTCGGCCATGGACAGCTCGAGATTTTAGACCGAATCGACGAGCTGCGGACGTCATATGACGTCGTGTATATCGGTGGGAAAGACGCCATTTATACTGGTGCCTTTCCACAAGTCATCGCCAAAGAACTGGATTATGCGACCGTTCATTTGAGAGAAGGCATCGAGCCGGTCGCGTCTCGCCTCGTGTCGCTCGACCCAATCCGACGTGTCGTCATCACGGAAGCAGGCGAGGTGTCGTATGATGTACTCGTCCTCGCGACGGGCGCGGTGAGCCGCGGGCTCGGGATGGCCGTGAAACCGATGACGAAAGAAGGGGTACATCGAATCGAGGCAAGCGATGCCGTCACGATTGTCGGGGGCGGGAAGGCGGGTGTCGAGCTCGCTTTCGCATGTATCCGGACAAAACGTCATGTCACACTCTACGCCCCAGACGTCTTGCCGGACTTGCCGGCCCGTGTGCGACGGAAGATGAAGCGGCGCCTCGTAAAGAGCGGTGTCACCCTCGTGTTACGTAAATACAAGAAGGATGCGTGTCACGACGGACTTGTTCTCGATACGTCCGGCGTCGTCCCCGATGTTTGGTGGGAGGCTGCCGGACTCGCGAACGCGGACGCGTTTATCGAGACCGACCGGAATTTAAGGCATATCGATTATGAAAACATCTTCATCACAGGCGATATGGCGTCGAGATTGAATGGGGGCGTCGATGCGGTCCGGTCCGGACGTCACGTCGTCCGCTATCTGCTCGGAGACCGTCGCCCGTTTCGGAAGCGCGCGTCGCTAAATATTATGCTTACGTTACCGGGCCACGCGTTGTTGACGTATCGGAAGTGGACGTGGCACGGGCGTCTCCCGTACGATTTGAAGCGTTTCATTGATCAACGCTATTTGAAGCGTTTCGGGCAATAAAAAAAGACGGCCTCGGCCGTCTTGTCGTTTATGCGTTCAACGTATCGAGGAACGAACGGATTTGCATCTCCGTCTTGGCGTGTGCCGAGTGGAGGTGTTCTTGTTTCGTCCCGTTTTGGTAAAAGAGCAGCGACGGGATGCCGCGCACTTCTTGATCGTCAGAGAGTTCCGGTAACTCGTCGCGGTCGACGACGTACCAATTGAACTGTGGATAGTCTTTGACAAGTTCGTCGACGTACATATCGAGGCGACGGCAATCCGGACACCAAGACGTCGTGAAAATGACCATGCTGTTGTCTTTCGTTGCTTCTTGGAATTGCTCGGCTGATTGAATCGGTTTCATCGTAAAATCTCCCCTTTCCACCTTATTGTCTGTGTCTTTTAGCCGTCCGTCAACCGATTGGCGTTCTCGGTCTGTTCGCTAGATGTGATACACTGAAAAAAATAGAACCGCAAGGGATAGGTGATGGTTATGGCGTTACGTCATGCACTACTCGGGTTGTTGACCCATCAGCCTGCGACCGGCTATGCCTTGAACGCGACGTTCAAAGCACAAATGATTCATTTTTGGCACGCACATCATACACAAATTTATCGCGAGTTACTGAAGATGGAAGATGAGTCGCTCGTCTCTTCTGAACACGTCGCACAACACGATCTGCCGGATAAGAAAATCTATTCGATCACCGATCGCGGCCGAGAAGAATTGATTGATTGGTTACGGCAACCGACGTCGTTTCAACCGAAGTTGAAAGACGAGAACCTGCTTCGGATGAGCCTGCTTCAACTCCTCCCGCTCGACGAGGCGATTCGTTACGTCGAGGAGACGAAATCGCATCACGAGCAGGTCGCCCAACAAATCCGTGCCTTTCAGGCAGCCCATCAATCCGAAGACGACACACTCGGCTATTTATTAACGAGCGAGTACGCAATTCGGATGATGGAAAACTACGCAGGGTGGGCCGATTGGGCCATCGAACAAATGAAACAACGAGACCAACATGCGACCTGACGCTCAGGTCGCATGTTTCGTGTACGGATGAACCGGGAGACGAGACAAGACGTCTTCGAGCTTTGATTCATCGATCGGCTGATGAAACGCGTCAATCGTCTCATGCAACTGCTTCACTGACGAAGCGCCCGGCAAGACGACAGCACACACGCGTTTCGCCGCAGCGAAGGCATATGCTTGAATCGGCTCAGGGACCGTCGGGAGCACATCGTGTAACGCGTCCGTCGTCCACGCCTCGAACCCGTTCTCGCCGAGCCGTGACGTCCATTCGTTCGTCAACAACCCTTTCGCGAGCGGGCCACGGCCAACGATGGGGATATCGAGCTTGAGCGTTTCGATGCGTCGGTCGAGTAATGAATAAGGCGTCATCAACACGTCGAGCTCGCCATGCTCGAGCCAGTACCGGATGACGTTCGGACGGATGGACGACAAGCCGATTTGACGGATGGCGCCGCGCTGTTTTTGCTGGTTCATGAACGCAATCGTCTCATCGAGGTCGTCTTCCATCGTTCCGCCGTGAACGTAATATACATCTAAATAGTCGGTCTGTAATCGCTCGAGTGAGCCGGCGAGCGCCGTCTCTAAATAACTGGCTCGCGGATTCCAACGCATCCCGTCTGCCGTCAGCTCATTGCCGCCTTTACTCGTTAAAAACAGTTCTTCGCGACGAGATGCAAACGTCGACCCGACGATTTCCTCGACTTTGAACCGATCGTATACGTCTGCCGTGTCGAAATGTCGAATTCCGGCAGTATAGGCTGCTTCTAAAATCGCTTTCCCTTCCGTTTCCCCATGCTTCAAAATGGACATCGTGCCAAGACCGAGTTCTGCCATCTATAATTCCTCCTTGTTCCGTCTACTTGTTTCACTCATAATCAAAGTATAAAGCAAAAAGTGAGGCGTATATACATATGGTCGAGAAAACGGTTCAACGAGAAGTCATCTATGAAGGAAAAATCTTTAACGTCGAGAAACATGTCGTCGAGCTCCCGAACGGCGGGACGTCGGTCCGAGAGCTTGTCTATCATAACGGAGCTGTCGCGGTACTCGTTATCGATGAAGACGACCGCATCGTGCTTGTCGAGCAGTATCGGAAGGCGTTCGAGTCGATGTCACTCGAGATTCCAGCCGGGAAACTCGAAAAAGGAGAAGAAGTGCTCGCGAGCGCTCGACGTGAACTCGAAGAAGAAACGGGCTATACAGCCGAGACGCTTGAAAAGATTTTCTCTTTCTACGGGGCCCCGGGCTTTTGTAGCGAGCGGGTGGACGTGTTCGTCGCGCATGGCTTGACTGCCGGTGCCATGAATTTAGACGAAGACGAATTTTTGAACGTGGAGCGTTTCACGTTCGAAGAGGCGAGTGAACTGTTGGCGAGTGGACGAATCACAGATGCCAAGACGATCATGGCGATTCAATGGTGGCAATTGTCTAAATTAAAATAATTCTAATCTAAATTGTCATATGATACACTTACTTAGTAATGATTTTAATTTGAAAATGATGCCGTTTTTCGGTATGCTTTGAATAGTGAACTATTGTAAAGAGGGGGCGCCTTATGGAAACGCGAATCGACCGAATTAAACAGCAGTTGAGCGCCAAAGGATATAAATTGACTCCACAACGAGAATCAACAGTCCGCATCTTACTTGAGAATGAGGCGGACCATCTCAGTGCGGAGAACGTCTTCATGCTCGTCAAAGCAATCGCACCTGAGATTGGGCTCGCGACGGTTTATCGAACGCTTGAATTATTAACTGAACTCGGTGTCGTCGATAAGGTCAACTTCGGAGACGGCGTAGCCCGCTTCGACTTGAGACCAGAAGGAGCGAACCATTCCCACCACCATCTCGTCTGTGTCGAATGTGGATCAGTCGAAGAAATCATGGAAGATTTGCTCGTCGAAGTCGAGAAAAAAGTGGAACGCAAATACGAATTTTTAATTAAAGACCATCGCCTGACGTTTCATGGAATCTGTAAAGTGTGCCAAGCGAAAGGTGTCACGCTTGAAGGCCATAAGGCCGTCATCAACGGATGAATCGAAAACCCGTACGCTCCGAGTTGGAGCGTACGGGTTTTGTTGTTAAGACAGATATCGGGCTAGGTGAAGCGCGATGCCTTCTTCATTGTTCGAGCGGGTCACGTCGGTCGCGATCGCTTTGATCGCATCGACCGCATTGTCCATCGCTACACTGATCCCTGCATATTCGAGCATGGAACGGTCGTTATGGCCGTCTCCGAAAGCGATCGTCTGGTCACTTGCGATGCCGACCTGTTGAAAGACGTGGTCGAGGGCACGTGCTTTGTCGATCCCATAATCCGTGAACTCGTAATACATATTTGCGGTGAACATCCCGGTCACTTGTTGATTGAACGGTTGTGACATGGCGTCCACGTTCGCCTGCAAGTAGTCCGGTTGGCCGGCGACGAGGATTTTATATACGGGGAAGGCGATCGCATCTGCGAGGCGCGGTTCTTCCCTCAGTTGAAACCGTCCGCCACGCGATTCATATTTGATGATGTTAAACGGTTCCCCGTTCAGTTCGAGCATGCCAGAAAACACGTCGTTCACGTACATGTACGTCTCATCGTTAAGCATCGGGATGACGTCAAAGCCGGTCAAATGGTCGAGTATTGCGCGCGCAACGTCTCGGTCGATTGCTTGTTCAAACAACGTCTCGCCGGTCGTCGCATCCGTCACACATGCCCCGTTCGACGAGACGATCAACCCCCCGTATTGTTCGAGCTTCAATTCCGTCGCGAACGGTTCGATGCCCCGCTTCGGCCGACCCGAGGCGAGCACGATTCTTATACCGTTCGCTTGGAGCGAGAGGAGCGTCTCTTTCGTCTTCGGTGAAATCATTTTTTGGTCATTCAATAATGTGCCGTCAAGGTCTAACAAAACCGCTTGAATCATTTGTCCATCTCCTTTTAAACGGTGAGTTCGATTCGATTTTGCTCGGGGTCGAGCACGACGCTCTCGTAATAGCCGTCCCCGGTCGTACGTGGACCGTCAAGTCGCTCATAGCCGTCGTCGACGAGACGTCGCGTCATCACATCGACCGCTTCTTTGCTACCGAGACTGATGGCGAGGTGGGCATAACCGAGCGTCTGTTGCCCTAGGTCTTGAATATCTGACCGACGCATCAGTTCAAGTCGGCAGTCTGACTGTGGGAACGTCAAAAAGTACGAAGCGAACTGTTTTTGTTCATTCTGATAAAGGTCATTCGCCTTCGCCTCAAAATATGTTTCATAAAAACGACGCATGACGTCGAGGTCGTTCACCCAGATGGCGAGATGGTCAATTTTCATACGGTTTCCTCCTTATGTTTAGCTAAGATCCGGTTGAGTCGTTCCGTGTTCAGCAGCATGAAGAGCATGATGAACAAGAGGACGATTGGGAAGATGCCGAGTGACAACTTCGTGGCGATCAAGCCGAATAGTGGAGGCAAGAACGTGCTCCCGATATAGGCGAACGCCATTTGGTAACCCATCAAGTGTTTCGCCCGCTGTCTACCGAATCGAACGGGCGTCTCATGCAACATACTCGGATAGATCGGGGCAAGGCCGAGACCGACTAGAATGAGACCGACAATCATCGCACCGTTGAGCGGAAGGACGAATACGAGACTTCCTATTAAGGCGAGGCATTGACCGAGACGAATCATCTGACGATTCGTAAAACGGAACGACAAAAACCCGCTCAACAATCGTCCGACTGTGATACTGCCGTAGTAAATCGACACCCACGTCGCGGCCGTTGCAATCGAGAACTGCTTCATTTGGACGAGATAGCTGCTCGCCCACAAACCGACGAGCGCCTCGACGCCGCAGTATAAGAGAAACGTGACGAGCGCATAAGACAAGCCGCGCGGAAGCGTGTGGTCCAGTTTGGTCACGGCCGCCTCATCCTGATGATTGGATTTGTCGCGTTTTACTTCCTGACGCCACAAAGGAAAGGATAGTAACAGTAAGAATGCCAGACCGAATTGAATCAAAGCGACGACGAGATAGCCGTCGCGCCATCCGTTCTCATCCAACAAGGAAGCCATGATGAGCGGGCCACCGGTCGCCCCGACTCCCCAAAAACAGTGGAGCCAGTTCATATGATGTGCCGCGTAATGCTCGGCCACATAATGATTCAACGCGGCATCGACGGCACCGGCGCCAAGGCCGAGCGGAATCGACAGGGCGAATAACCACGGGAGCGACGGGGCGGTAGAGAAACCGAATAGACAAAGGGCCGTCAAGACGCCTGAACCAAACGTGACTTGTTTCGTGTCGAACCGCTCGAGCAGTTTCCCGCTGAACAAACTCGATATAATCGTTCCTGCCGCGATGGTCATGAAAATCCAGCCCGCCATCGCCAGAGGCGCATCCAATTCTACACGCATCGATGGCCAACCAACTCCGAGTAACGCATCGGGGAGGCCTAAGCTAATAAAGGCGATATAAATCACCGTCAATAATAAAAAGCCGCTCATGTGTCACCTCATTCAAATCGTTTCAAGTAGTGTCTCGACACAAAAGGTGATGAGACCTTGGAAGTAATGTTCTTCCCATAGACCGCGTGTCAAATCGGGCAAATGTGTCGCCGCGATGTAGCGTTCACTTCGTTTACGAACCCGGCGGATATCTTCCTCAGTCACATCGATATCCGAAAAGACGATCGTATGCGGATTGAGCGTCGCAGTGAACGTCGTGACGAGCCGGGCAAGCGCATCGCATGCTTGATCCGTCAGCGGCGTTCCGCGTTGGTGATTGCGAATGCGATCGTAAAACGTGTGATGCGCATAAAACGGTAGAAACGAAATCTCCCCCGTGAAATTCGTCTTTCCACGAAGTAAACGACCGTTAAGGAGAATGCCCGACCCCGGCCCGTTCTTGCCTAAATAGACGTAAACGATCGTTTCATCTGCATACGTCGGTACAGACCGACCGTAGCCGTATACAGCTGCGTTCATGTCGTTCTCGACTACAACGGGCACATCGAACGTCGACTCAAGTAACGTGGTCAGCGCAACGTCAGAAAGGGTCGGGTAATCCGGTGCATAGATAATCTCACCGTCTGCGACGGCGGCAGCGACGCCGATCGTGATGGCTTGTATCGAATGTGACGCCAGTTGGCTAGCCAACAAGTCGAACAGCGTCTGTAGATGATTTCCGTGTCGGATCGCCATCCGGCCCTTTTCGAGCGTCGTACCGATCGCGTCAATGCGACGGTAGGCGATGACATCTTGCTCGATGTAGGCACATAGTCCGTTCGCCGCAGACGGATTGAATACATAGCGTGTGGCGGGTCTCCCTCCTGTTGACGGGGTAAGCCCTTGTTCGTTGACTTCTCCAGCCGTGCGCATCCGTTCCAAATGTTTTTTTACCGTCGGAAAACTATGGCCGGTCGCTTCGCTAATATCCGCGACTGTCTGGCGGTCATGAAAGACGAGTTCGCGTCGAATCGCAATCGACAACGACGTCGCATTTGGTTTCATCTTTGTCGTCCCTTCTAACTTTTTAAACATTTTTAATAAGTCATTGTCAGTTTAGCAAATTATTTTATTTCCAGCAAATTAAGTTCCAAAACGATCGCAAGATTCTGTACAAAAAACGGTCACAAAAAAGCTATAAAAAAATGAAGTCAGACGTCTTCACAACGGTTTACATAAGTGATATGATGTAAGCGTATTCAGGTGTAAACGAGAAAGGAGGGGGATGTCATGCGTTCGCAAGTCGAGTCTTTTCTGCAGTATATGACCGTTGAGAAACGGATGTCTTCGAACACGAGGCAAGCCTATGCGAGCGATTTGACGCAATACTTATCGACATTGACACAGCTCGATGTCACCAATTGGAACGACGTGTCACGCGCCCATATTGTCAAACATATGGAAGAGTTATCTCAAGCGGGACGGGCGGCTTCGTCGCTTCGGCGCGCCGTCAGCTCGATTCGCACGTTCCATCACTACTTGAAGATGACGAATGAAACGTCGACAGACCCGTCACTCTACCTTGAGTCGCCGAAAGCAGAGCGGCAATTGCCGGACACGTGGTCGCAAGAGGAAGTCGAGCGGCTGCTCGATAGCGTCCCGACGTCCGATCCGCTCGCGCTTCGTGACCGGGCCATGCTCGAACTGTTGTATGGGACCGGGATGCGGGTCAGCGAACTTCTTGGTCTTGATTTGGATGATTTACAGTTCGAATTGGGGTATTTACAGTGTGAAGGCAAAGGGGAGAGCGCTCGAATCATCCCGGTTTCTTCTGTCGCCCAAGGATTCGTCGAACGGTATATCCAACAAGCCCGTAACGGGATTGGTGGTCGGGAGACGGAAGCACTGTTTTTGAATGGACGGGGTGGTCGCCTCAGCCGTCAAGGATTTTGGAAGATGATCAAGCGACGCGCGAAAGAGGCCGGCATCCAAAAAGAAATTACGCCGCACGTGCTCCGTCATTCGTTCGCCACGCACCTTCTCGAGAACGGTGCCGATTTGCGTGCGATTCAACAGATGCTCGGTCATGCAGACCTCTCTACGACTCAAGTTTACACCCATGTCAATAAGTCCCGGCTTCACGATGTATATCGGAAACATCATCCCCGGGCGTAACACCTTTAAAGGAGGAACTTTTTGTGAAGAAATTTAAACGTATTTTCCTAGTCGTCATGGACTCGGTCGGGATTGGCGAAGCGCCAGATGCCGAACAGTTCGGGGACGCAGGCTCAGACACGCTCGGTCATATCGCCCGTGAGCAAGGTGGGTTGGCGATGCCGCACATGGGCCGTCTCGGTCTAGCGAACATCAAACCGATTGAAGGAATCGAGGCGTCAGACGCACCGAGCGCTTACGGACGGATGCAAGAAATCTCGGCTGGGAAAGATACGATGACCGGACACTGGGAAATCATGGGACTTCATATCGAGACACCGTTCCGTGTATTCGAGGAGTTCCCTGACGACTTGATCAATCGATTGAAAGAGTTCAGCGGGCGTGACATCATCGGCAACAAACCGGCTTCAGGGACCGAGATTTTGGATGAGCTCGGTGAAGAACACGTCAACACTGGCGCGCTCATCGTTTATACATCAGCCGATTCGGTACTCCAAATCGCAGCACATGAAGAAGTCGTTCCGCTCGACGAGTTGTATCGCATCTGTGAGTACGCGCGTGAAATCACACGCGAAGATCCGTATATGCTTGGCCGTATCATCGCGCGTCCGTTCCTCGGCACGCCGGGGGCATGGGTCCGCACTTCGAACCGTCACGACTATGCGCTCAAGCCGTTCGGAAAGACAGTCATGAACACGCTTCAAGCAGCCGGGAAAGATGTGATCGCACTTGGGAAGATAAGTGATATCTATGATGGCGAAGGGGTGACGAAAGCCGTTCGCACGAAGTCGAACATGGACGGCATGGATAAGCTTGTCGAATCGCTCGATGAAACGTTCGAAGGACTTTGCTTCTTGAATCTCGTCGACTTTGACGCGCTCTTCGGTCATCGCCGTGACCCGGCAGGTTATGCGCAAGCGCTCGAAGAATACGATGCGCGTCTACCGGAAGTGTTTGCCAAGTTACGTGAAGACGACCTTTTAATCATCACGGCAGACCACGGGAACGACCCGACGCATCCGGGGACGGATCATACACGTGAATACGTCCCGCTCATCGTGCATCACCACGGAGCGACAGCAATCGACCTCGGCATTCGAGGCACGTTCGCGGATATCGGCGCAACGGTCGCGGATAACTTTGACGTCGACGCACCAGCAATCGGAAAAAGTTTCTTAAACGAAATTTGAGGAGGCCACTTACATGGTAAATTGGAACGAGACAAAAGCATTTTTACAGGAACGCATGAACGGCACACCGGAAATCGGATTAATTTTAGGGTCAGGACTCGGCGTTCTCGCCGACGAGATTGAAAACCCTGTCGCCATCCCTTACGAAGACATCCCACACTTCCCGGTATCGACGGTCGAAGGCCATGCTGGCCAACTCGTATTCGGAGACCTTGAAGGTAAACGCGTCGTCGCGATGCAAGGTCGTTTCCACTTCTACGAAGGCTATTCGATGGAGCAAGTGACGTTCCCGGTACGTGTCCTCAAATTGATTGGTGTCGAGACGCTCATCGTCACAAACGCTGCCGGCGCATGTAATGAGAACTTCAACCCGGGAGATTTGATGATCATCACGGATCACATCAACTTCTTCGGGACGAGCCCGCTCATCGGAAAAAACGCGAACGAATTCGGAACGCGTTTCCCGGATATGTCGGAAGCTTATGACAAACAGCTCGTGAAATTGACGGAACAAGTCGCTTCAGACCTCGGTCTCAACGTCCAAAAAGGGGTGTACTTCGGGAACACCGGCCCGACGTATGAGACGCCTGCCGAAGTGAGAATGGCTCGCCTGCTCGGAGGAGACGTCGTCGGGATGTCGACGGTCCCAGAAGTCATCGTCGCACGTCACTCGGATATGCGCGTTCTTGGCATTTCTTGCGTCTCGAACATGGCGGCCGGTATTTTGGATCAGCCGCTCAATCACGAGGAAGTCATCGAGACGACAGAACGCGTCCGTCAAGACTTCTTGTCACTCGTGCGCGGCACGATTAAAAGCATCTAATTAAATCCCACTTACATCCAACTAGGAGGACGAAACTTATGCGTATGGTCGACTTGATTTTGAAGAAACGTAACGGTGGCGAATTGAACGAGGAAGAGATTCGCTTCGTCGTCGAAGGGTTCACGAACGAATCGATTCCAGATTATCAAATGTCTGCCCTCTCGATGGCGATTTACTTCAACGGGATGACAGAGAAAGAGACAGCTGCCCTCACGATGGAGATGGTGAAGTCTGGGGACGTCATCGACCTCTCGAACATCGAAGGCAAAAAAGTCGATAAACACTCGACAGGAGGCGTCGGCGACAAGATCAGTCTCATCGTCGCGCCACTCGTCGCGTCAATCGGGATTCCGGTCGCGAAGATGAGTGGCCGTGGCCTCGGCCACACGGGCGGCACGATTGACAAGTTGGAGTCGTTCCCTGGTTTTAACGTCGAATTGACGGAAGAACAGTTCACGAAACAAGTGAACGACATCAAGATGTCGATTATCGGCCAGACGGGGAACTTGACGCCGGCTGATAAGCGCCTGTATGCGCTACGTGATGTCACGGCGACAGTTGATTCAATCCCGCTCATCGCGAGCTCGATTATGTCGAAGAAGATTGCGGCCGGTGCCGACAGCATCGTCCTCGACGTGAAGACGGGGTCTGGCGCGTTCATGAAATCGTTCGATGATGCGAAAGCGCTCGCCGAGGAGATGGTCGCGATTGGGAAGAACGTTGGCCGCCAAACGGTCGCTGTCATTACCGACATGGACCAACCGCTCGGTTTTGAGGTCGGGAACGCGAACGAAGTGAAGGAAGCGATTGAAGTATTGTCTGGAAAAGACGTCGAGGACTTGAAGACGATCGCGTTGACGATTGCTGGCCACATGGCCGTTCTCGGCGGGTTCTATCCGACGTTCGATGAAGCGTACGCTGACCTCGAGAAACGGATTGCCGATGGGCACGCCCTCGAGGTGTTCCGTCAGTTCGTAGCGGCACAAGGTGGCGACGCGTCGCTCGTCGATGACTTGTCGAAACTTCCGCAAGCAAAATATGAGACGACGTTCGTCGCGAAGCAGGCGGGCTACGTCGAGTCAATCATCGCCGATGAAGTCGGTGTCGCCGCGATGCTCCTCGGGGCAGGTCGGGCAACAAAAGATGATCAGCTCGACTTCGCGGCCGGCATCACGCTCGAGAAGAAAGTCGGCGACCGGGTCGAAGAAGGCGACGTCATCGCCGTCTTGCGCGCGAACATTGAAGATATGTCTTCGGCGCTCGAACGGATGGATCACGCCTACACAATCGGTGAGGCGAAGCCTGAGGCGCGTCCGCTCATTCACGCGGTCATTCAGTAAGTCAGAACGCCTGTTTCCACAAAACAGTGGAGACAGGCGTCTTTTTTTGATAGAATGGGCAATGTGAGTGATGATAACTATATGAACATAAAGGGGTTTTTGTACATGAAAAAAGGATCGATGAAACTTGAGAACGGTGAAATGATCGAATTCGACTTGTTCCATGACGCAGCACCAATCACGGTAGAAAACTTCGAAAAACTTGCGAACAGCGGCTTCTACAACGGCTTGACGTTCCACCGTGTCATCCCTGGCTTCGTGAGCCAAGGCGGATGCCCACAAGGAACGGGTATGGGCGGCGCAGGCTATACGATTCCTTGCGAGACGTCGACATCGTTCCCATATAAACATGAGGCAGGCTCGCTCTCGATGGCACACGCTGGACGCAACACAGGTTCGTCACAGTTCTTCATCGTCCACGAGCCACAGCCGCACTTGGACGGCGTGCACACCGTATTCGGGAAAGTGACGTCTGGTCTCGAGCATGCAGTCAAGCTCCGTCAAGGCACGAAGATGGCCGAAGTCAAGGTGTGGGACGAGAATTGATTTTTGTATGACCGTTATGGCACAATGAGCCATGTCTCTCACGTGTTCACTTCGTGAAACTTGAATGACTAAAGGTGGTGAAACCAGCAATGCTGGTGAAATATAAACAATCGTACGAAAAGACAGCGATGGGCCTCTTGGCGTTCTCGTGTAGCGACAAGTCCCCGCTCGCGCTGTTAGAGCTCGTCCGCTCTTACGAGGAAGACCCTGCCCGTTTCCTTTATCTATGGAAAGTCGGGGAAGACTTCGTCGGAATCATCGGGATGGAACAACAAGATACGACGATGCATATTTTGCATATCGCCTTGTCGCCATCGTTCCGGGGCGAGAAACGCTCTTATGAACTGCTCGATGAGACTCGAAATTTGTTGCCGCTTGACTTGACGCTAACGGGTCAAGGCAAGACAGGTGAACTGCTTGATAAATGGAATCAAGTGGCCATATAAAAAGCTAGGCAGCGTGCCTAGCTACTTGACTGCAGACAACGATGTCTGCAGTTTTTTTGTCCGATCGGGCACAGCTCGCTTTTCTGGGGCCAAGCAGGGAGCAACGCTGCCGGGTCTCACTACTTGCTATTCGCCTAGAAGTCTCGCCGTGCCCTCGATCGGTCTACGCATCAATCCCTCTTCCTCGTACCTTCATTCTTTTTTATAATGAGAGGTGGAGAACCTTCGGTTGCAGACAACGTTGTCTCATTTATTCTCCTTGTTTCGTGCTTCGAGCGCACGAAGCCGTTCTTCGACGACCGGGTTCCGGTCGCGATACAGGTGCTTGTGCACGAGCTCTTCAAAAGAGAGGTCGGTCGGTGCGAACGCGTGTTTCAATCGTTCGATGCGGGCCCTCGTCGTCGGCTCGAGCGGGAGTACGGTCGACAAAGGCCATATAGTCAGGTCGCGTTTGAATTGTGGGATGTCGACGCCGAGCGACTGGAGTTCGTCTGCGGCGAAATCGAGTTTACGGTGCAACGCGGCGATACTCTTTCGTGCACCGATCTCATTGCCGCGTCGGGCGTGATAGTGGGCGACCGCATATTGGATGAGCACCGCATAGCCGAGTGATGCCCGGTTTCCGGCTTGCCATGCCTCTTCGAGCACTTCGTGGCATTCAAAATAATCGGCATGGCACTCGAACAAGAGCGTATACTGGGTAAAAGGGGTAGTCAAATCAAATTTCTCCTTTCGTGGTCGCAGTCCTATAAAACATGTTATACTAAAGCGCAAAAATGTAAAATGGCAGGTGTCTCTATGGAAGCGTATAACGTCAAAATTGATACGTTCGAAGGGCCGCTCGATTTGTTGCTCCACTTGATTGGGAAGATGGAGCTCGACATCGTCGATATTTCTGTTGCGGAAGTCACGGACCAGTATGTCGCCTTCATCCGTACAATGCAAAATTTTGAGCTCGACGTCGCGAGCGAATATTTGGTCATGGCGGCGACGCTCCTACAATTGAAGAGTAAGCAGCTATTGCCCCCTGTACCCGTCGAGGAAGACGACATCCCTGACTTTTCGGATGAACCTACACGCGAAGGGTTGATTCGTCAATTGATTGAATATAAAGCGTACAAAGAAGCGGTCGTCTTCATGCGTGAACAAGAGGAGCAACGGCTCGAACTGTATAGCCGTCCCGGTGACGATTTATCGCGTTATACGTCTGAACATGAGCCGTATGACGGGCCGCTGAACTTTTCTGATTTACTTCACGCCTACTCGAAGATGGTCGAGCGAAAGCGTTGGAAAGAACGGCGTAAGAAAACGATCAAACGTGAAACGCGCACGCTTGAAGAGCAGATGACGCGGCTGCATGAACACGTCGCATCGAAACGGAAGACGTCGTTCTTCGCTTTCTTTGAGGAACGGCCGGACGTGTCCGACCTCGTCGTGACGTTCATGGCGCTCCTCGAGTTGATCAAGTTGCGCGTCGTGACGACTTCGCAAGTCGAGCGTGATATCGAGATCTCGTTCATCGAGACGTCAAAGGAAAGGGATGAAGCCGTTGTTGTCCTATGAAACTATCATTGAAAGTTTACTGTTCGTCGTCGGGGAGGAAGGGATGGAAGTCCGAGCACTCGCCGAGACGCTCGACATCTCGGAAGCCGCCGCCCGTGAACAGTTAACGAAACTCGAGATCTCGTTCAAAGACTCGGGTCGTCCGTTTCAACTGATTGAATCGGCCGGTGTCTATAAGCTCGTGACAATCCCGGACGTGTCGCCTTACATTCAGCGATACGTCGGGACGATGGCGGAACAGGCGCTCTCGCGTGCGGCGATGGAGACGCTCGTCATCATCGCGTATAAGCAACCGGTGACGCGGGCAGACATCGAGGAAGTGCGCGGTGTGAAAGTGGAACGTGTCATTCACACGCTACTCTCAAAAGGCCTCATCGAATCGGCCGGTCGCGCGAAAACGCTCGGTCGCGCAAAGCTTTACCGGACGACCGAGCATTTCCTTGATCATTTCGGGTTTAACTCGCTCGACGAGTTACCACCATTAACATTTGAAGACGAGCTCTCGGACGAAGGCGATTTGTTCTTCGCAGAGCCGGCACGTCATTCGCAAGACAGATTGGAGAAGGATTAATTCATGGAACGTTTACAAAAAGTAATTGCCCAAGCAGGTGTCGCTTCACGGCGAAAAGCAGAAGAAATGATTTTAGACGGCCGCGTCCGTGTCAACGGGAAAGTCGTCCGTGAACTCGGTACGAAAGTTGGACCGAAATCAGAAGTTGAAGTCGATGGTGTCAAAATCGAACAAGAAGAGCACGTCTATTACGTCGTCTACAAACCGAGCGGCTACGTCTCGACGGTCGATGACGATAAAGGACGAAAAGTCGTCACGGACCTCGTCCCACCAGGCTCGCGCGTTTTCCCGGTCGGTCGTCTCGACTACAATACGACAGGGTTGATTCTACTCACGAACGACGGCGAGTTCTCGAACTTGATGACGCACCCGAAGTTCAAGATTCCGAAGCGCTATGTCGCGAAAGTGAAAAATGTCCCGTCGTACATCGCCATCAAAGAACTCGAGTCGGGCGTCAAGCTTGACGACGGCTTCAAGACGGGTGGTGCGAAAGTCCGGATGAAATCGGTCGACCATAAGAAAAACACGGCGATCGTCGAGCTCGTCATCTCCGAAGGTCATAATCGCCAAGTCCGTCGCATGTTCGAAGCGGTCGGCTCGGAAGTGATTAAACTGAAACGTGAACAGTTCGGTTTCTTGACGCTTGACGGGTTGACGACAGGAGAATGGCGTGAACTTTCACGCAAAGAAGTGTCGAAACTTCGCGAACTCGCGAACCCGACCGTCCCGCTCGAAAAACGAGGCAAGAAAAAGAAGAAATGACAATAAAAAAATCGTCCTTTGTAGGATGATTTTTTTGATTGTGGAGATTGTGTGACAAAACAATGAAAAAAGTCTGTTAATGTGCGTTTTTATTGTTTTTTCAGTACAATAGCAACTGAAGGAAGGTGTGATCAATCATGAAGAAAGAGAAGACGGGTGACCGCATGGAGCAAGCGATGGCCCATAAGAAGAAACGGTCGTTTTGGCGGCTCATGGTCATGACGATGGTGCTGTTCGCAGGTGCGGTCGTCATCATGCAACTGATTGAACAAGCAGGAAACGACGGCCGGGTCGAAGCCGGAGATACGGCACCGAATTTCAAGCTTGTCAGCCTCGATGGGGCGACGATGCTCGAACGTGAGAACTACAAGGGCAAGGGACTGCTTTTAAACTTCTGGGGTACGTTCTGTGAGCCGTGCAAGAAAGAGATGCCGGTCGTCCAAGAAAACTATGCGACGCTACAAGACATGGGGGTCGACTTCTGGGCGGTCAACGTCGGGGAGACGCCACTTCGCGTCGACAATTTTGTAAACGGTCTCGGCGTCAAGCTCGACTATCCGATTTTGATGGATACGCGTAGCGAGGTCGAGAAGGCATACGGCATTTATAACTTGCCGGTCACGTTCGTCATCGATGAGGACGGGAACGTGATTGAGAAATATGAAGGTGAACTCACAAAAGAGAAATTGATGGAGTTGGCCGAGAAGTCATTGTAAGGGAACGGGGGGCGCACACATGCTAGATATGAAATATGACGGCGCTGATTTGCGGTCGAAACGACGTCCGAGATCATGGATTGATCGCGTCTGGAGCTTCTTTGCATCGGTAAAGGTCGGGCTCTGGTTGATTGCTGTGATTATCGTCGGTTCCGCTGTCGGTACGATTTTCCCGCAGGAAATGTACATCCCGCAACAATTGCCGGCGAGCCAGTATTACACGCAAGAGTACGGTTCGGCCGGAACGCTCTACTACACGCTTGGATTCCATAATCTTTATACGTCATGGTGGTACATCGGGCTCATCGTCATGTTGACACTGTCGCTCATCGTCGTGTCAATCGATCGGTTCTTCCCGTTGTACAAAGCGTTGAAAAACCAGCCGGTGCGACGTACCGACCGTTTCATGCGTGGGCAACGTCTAACTGGAGAAGGAAAAGGCTCGGACGCACAAATCGATGCGTTCGGTGACGCTTTAAAAGCGAAACGCTATCAAGTGAAGCGTGACGGTGACGCACTGCTCGCCGAGAAACATCGCTTCGGGCGCTGGGGCCCTTACGTCAACCACGTCGGTCTCGTCATCTTCTTCATCGGGGCGATGCTCCGCGTCTTCCCTGCCTTCTATACAGACACGCTCGAATGGGTGCGGGAAGGGGACACGGTCGCGCTCGAGGCGACCGAAGACGAGTATTATTTGCGCAACGACCAATTCATTCTCGAGATGTACGACCCAGAGAACAATGAGGAAGATGCAAAGTTCGCCGATGCGATTGAGAAGGCGGGTGCCGTCCCGAAAAACTATGAGACGGAATTGACGCTCTTCAAGAAGACCGGGACGAACGATGACGGATCGCCTGTTCTCGAAGAAGTCGAGGTCGGTTCGACGAAAGTGAACCATCCGTTCAAGTTTGATAAGTATGAAGTCTATCAAGAGCAGTACTCGAGCCGTCCCGAATTCTTATCGATGTCGTTTAGCGTCGGTGATAAAGAGACGGGCGAACTGTACGGCCCGTTCACGGTCGACTTGGACAACCCGGAGACGACGTATGCGCTCGGAGACGTGACGGTCTCGTTGAAAGACTTATATCCTGACTTTGAAGTGCGAAACGGGGTGCCGGATACGAAATCGCCGCGCGCATTGAACCCGGCGTTCTTCTTCACAATCGATACGCCGGAAGGGACGAGCGAGACGAACTTGATTGGAATCCGGATGAACGTGGCCGACGAAGAGAATCGGTATGCCGTTCAATTCGCAGGGACCGAGATGGCGAGTACGAGTGGTCTCCGGGTGAAGAGCGACTCGACGTACCCGATTTTAATCGTCGGTGGGACGATCTTTATGATTGGGATCGTGATGGGGATGTATTGGCCACACCGTCGCGTCTGGATACGTCGTCACGGTGAGACGGACGTCCTCGTCGCGGGCTTCACGAATAAAAACCCGTCGTCGCTTCGTCGTGAAGTGTCGCCGCTTCTCGAGAAGGCAGGGCTGCCGATTTGGGAAGATCAGGCGATGTTCGAAAAAGAGACAAACGCCAACTCAACAACTGAAAGAGGGGAATCTTAATGGAATGGATTCAATGGAGCAGTCGTCTGCTCCTCATCGCGTTCATTTTATACGCCGTCGCGACCGTGTTGTTCACGATCGCGGTCAGCGGGATGCGTAAAGACCGAAACGTCAACCGTGTCCCATACGGCAAAATCGCGTTCATCTTGGCTGTGATCGGCTTTATCGCCCAGACAGGCTACTTTATTTTACGCTGGGCCGGTGTCGGTTATGCGCCTGTGTCGAACTTGTACGAATATACGACGTTCTTTGGAATGATGATAGTGCTCGGTTTCCTCGTCGTCTATGGGATTTATAAAAATGATGTGCTCGGCTTGTTCGCGATGCCGGTGGCGCTACTCGTCATCGCCTTCGCTTCGATGTTCTCAAGCGACGTGGCACCACTTATCCCGGCACTCAACAGTGTCTGGTTGAAGATTCACGTCACGACGGCCGCCCTCGGGCAAGGCATTCTCGCAATCAGTTTCGCGTCAGGACTCATCTTCTTGTTAAATGAGACATCGATGCGAGAACAATCGAAGTCGCGCACGTGGCTCGAAGTGACGATGTTCGTCCTCGTCTGTACGCTCGGCTTCATCCTCATCTCGATGCTCTTCAAAGGGATTGGTGCCGGTGGTGTCGTCGAGTTCACGAACGACCGAGGCGGCCAAGAGACGTACGAGTACTTCATGCCGATCTTGTTCGCACCAGAAGGCGCACAACTCCTATCTGGGTCGAGCGGCTTGTCACTTGAGCTTCCGAACTTCATCAACACGTTGAAGTTGAATACGCTCGTCTGGTCGGTCATCGCGGGACTCGTGCTCTACGTCTTGCTCCGCTTCGTCATTCTCCGTAAGCGGATCGCAGAGTCGTTGCAGCCGCTCGCGAAGAAGGTCAGCCTCGACCTCGCCGATGAGATCAGTTATCGCTCGGTCGCCATCGGGCTACCGGTCTTCATCCTCGGCGGCCTCATCTTCGCCATGATTTGGGCACAAATCGCCTGGAACCGATTCTGGGGCTGGGATCCGAAAGAAGTGTGGGCGCTCATCACGATGCTCATCTATATCTATTATCTCCATATGCGAATTCAGCGCGGGTGGACGGGAACGAAAGCGGCCTGGCTATGTGTCGGCGGTTTCGCTGTCATCATGTTCAACCTCGTCTTCGTCAACCTCGTCATCGCCGGGTTGCATTCGTACGCGTAATGAAAGAAGTCACTTCGGTGGCTTCTTTTTTCGTAAGGGCATACAACTCACCGTTGTGAAGCCAAATAATAGAGTGGTATAGTTATGAAAGAGAGCGGAATGTTCACAATTGTGCAACAATCGCTACATCTTGCAATGGATCTCTAGGAGGTTTTAGTGGATGGCTGATAAAACGAAAATTCTAGTGGTCGACGATGAGGAAAGAATTCGTCGACTGTTGAAAATGTATCTCGAACGCGAACAGTACGTCATCGAAGAAGCGACGAACGGGGAAGAGGCGCTGCAGCTCGCACTTGAGCGTGATTATGACGTCATCTTGCTCGATTTGATGATGCCTAAGATGGACGGGGTCGAGGTGTGTATGGAACTCCGTAAGTCGAAAGCGACGCCGGTCATCATGTTGACGGCGAAAGGCGAAGAGATTGACCGGGTCCAAGGGTTCGAGGTCGGGGCGGACGATTATATCGTCAAACCGTTCAGCCCACGTGAAGTCGTCCTGCGCGTCAAGGCGCTTCTTCGCCGCTCGGGAGCGACGAAGTTCCTCCGGACGTCAGAGAAGTCGAAAGACTTGATCGTTTATCCGCATCTGACGATTGACAATGACGCCCACCGCGTCACCGTCGATGGCGCAGAGATCGCCCTCACGCCGAAAGAGTACGAGCTCTTGTTCTTCTTGGCGAAACAAGTCGATAAGGTGTTCTCGCGCGAACAGTTGTTAAAAGAGGTATGGAACTATGAATTCTTTGGAGACCTTCGAACGGTCGACACGCACGTCAAACGGCTTCGTGAGAAGCTGAACCGGGTCTCCCCTGACGCCGCCCAAATGATTACGACGGTATGGGGTGTCGGCTACAAGTTCGAAGCCGTCAGTGAGTGATGGTTCGCCGTAACAGTATCGTCACGAAGCTCTGGCTGACGATTCTCGTCCTCGTCAGTCTCGTCTTGTTCATCGTCTCGGTCCTCATGCTCGAGTTCTTCAACTCGTTTCATATCGACCAGGAGCGAGGACACTTGGCCAAGCTCAGTGGACAAGTCCAGTCGGTGTTGCTTCAAGAAGGCGACACGTCGCGCACCGTCGACCAAATCATCGAGGTGTACGGGGCCAACTATATTCTAGAGAATGGTTCTGTCCGTTCGAACTTCGGGACGGAAGTGGACGGACTCATGACCGAGCTCGGACGTCAGGCGTGGGAGCCGTATCAACAAGTCGGCGAGACGGCGATTGGTAATTTTTCTTCCTTCGACGATCAAGCCGCCTTGGCGTACCGGACGACGTTCCCGCTCGAGACGGGTGACTACACGCTCTACTTGCTCGAGCCGCTCGATGCGATTTCAAGCGCCAATGAAGGGGCGCGCACGATCATCTTTTGGACCGTCGCCTCCGCGATTATCGCGACGACCGTGTTCGCGTTCTTCCTGTCGACGCGAATCACGGCGCCGCTTCGGGAGATGCGTGACGCCGTCAACAAGACGGCCGAAGGTCAATTCGATTTACGTCTCGAACAACGGACACATGATGAAATCGGACAGCTCGCCGGATCGTTCAACGCGATGAGCAGCCAGCTCGCGACGTACGTCAATGCGCTCGACCGGGAGCGGCTACAACTCGCCTCGATTTTACGCTCGATGGCCGACGGTGTCATCACGCTCGACCGCCACGCGAACGTCATCGTGACGAATCCGCAAGCCGACCCGTTGTTCATCGACGGGCAGCCGCATGACGTCGTTTTGTCACTCTATGAGGAAGTCGTCGACGGCGCCCCGGAGAAGACGATTGAAGTGAAACAGAACGAGCATTATTATACGCTCACGGTCACGCCGCTCATCGGGGAAGAGGATTTCGAAGGCGCCGTCGTCGTCATCCGCGACACGACCGAGAGCCATCACCTCGACAAGATGCGGACCGATTTCGTGGCGAACGTCAGCCATGAGCTCAGGACCCCGCTCGTGACGCTACAAGGCTATTCGGAAGCGATTATCGACGGGATGACGGAAAGCGATGACGCGACGAAAAAATTCGCCTCCATCATCTACGATGAGTCGCTCCGTCTCGCGAGGCTTGTCAACGATTTGCTCGACCTCGCGAGAATCGAGTCGGGCAAAGAGACGATGCAGTTCATGCCGCTCGACCTCGGTGAGTTCTTGCCGCGCGTCATGCGCAAGTTTAAGCAGATGGCGAAAGAGAAAGGGATTGAACTCGATGCGAGCGCACCGAGCCGGATGCTTGAAGCAGACGGCGACCGTCTCGAGCAAGTGTTCACGAACTTGATCGGCAACGCCATCGCCCATACGGACAGCGGATCGATTCGCCTTGACGCGGTCGAGGAGGAAGACGGGGTAGTGATTCGCCTCATCGACACCGGTACGGGTATCCCGAAAGAAGACTTGCCGTTCGTGTTCGAACGGTTCTATAAAGCCGACAAGGCGCGGACGAGCGGTGGCAAGACCGGCACCGGAATCGGCCTCGCCATCGTCAAAAACGTCATCGATGCCCATCACGGATCGGTCGACGTCTCAAGTGTGCTCGGTGAGGGGACGACGTTCACGATTCGACTCCCGTACACCCAGCCCGATGCATAATGACAATGGTGACTCCTATGGGTCACCATTTGTGGCATAAAGGAGGAAATGACATGAAACTGTACACTCGAGGCGGTGACAAAGGCGAGACGTCTCTTATCGGGGGACGCGTCTTAAAAGTTCATCCGCACATTCAGGCGATGGGGTTGTTAGATGAACTGAACAGTCATATCGGCCTCGCGCTCGCCCATCAAACCGATGATGTGCTTCGTGCCCAGCTGACGAAGATTCAACACGACTTGTTCGACCTCGGTTCAGAGCTCATGTACACTGAGACCCCACCGAAACTCGTCGATCTGGTCATCGTCACCGAGCTCGAGACATGGATTGACGAGCTCGAACCGAAATGCCCGAAACTGAAACGGTTCATCTTACCGGGTGGGAGCGTCGCTGCGGCGAGCCTGCACGTGGCGCGCACCGTCTGTCGACGTGTCGAGCGAGAGCTCGTCAATGTCGATGCGGCCTCACGCCAACTCCCATTTTATAACCGGCTGAGCGATTACTTGTTCACTGCGGCCCGTTACGCGAACGTCGTGGCCGGTGTGCCCGACCAAGAATATGCCCGTGGCGCCGACGTGTTCAAAACGAAAAAGAAAAAGGAGTAGGTCTACTTATGAAAGGAATCGAACAATTCCAACAGCGTTTGCACTATTCGGTCTATCCGACCGATAAGTTTAAGACGACGACGTGCCTCGTCTCGTTCTCGGCACCGCTTTCGAAAGAGACGATTGCCGACCGTGCGTTGTTGCCGTATATCATGGATAAGTCGACAGCGAACTATCCATCGATTGAAGCGTTCCATACGCCGTTAGAAGAACTGTACGACGCCGCGCTCTACGCCGGCGCCTCGAAAGTCGGGGCCGAACATGTCATCCAGTTCCAACTCGAGGTCGTGAACGACAGTCTCGTCGGGGAAGCCGTACTCGCGAAGGCGATCAAACTACTAGAAGAAGTGCTGCTTCGCCCGAACGCGTTCGATGGCGCATTCCAACCGTTGATTGTGGAACAGGAACTGCGTCTTCAACGACAGCGCATCGAATCCGTCTACGATGACAAGATGCGTTTCGCCCAACAACGCCTGCAGGAGATGCTCGGCGGCGAGCTCGCCATCCCGTCGCTCGGTACGCTCGAGCAGTTGGCGGAAGTGACGCCGCGCTCGTTATTCGAGGCGTACGAGGCGATGATTCAACACGACCGAATCGACGTCTACGTCGTCGGCGATGTCGACCGGGCTCAAGTGACGGAAGCGTTCGCGCCGATTGAAACGCTCGGCGCCGCGCTACCGCGCCGCTACCCAGAATCCGTCGTGCGCGAGTTCCAACGTCTCGAGGAAGCCCAGTCCATCAACCAGAGCAAACTTCACCTCGCCTATGCCGTCGATGTCGACCCGACGAGCGAGGATGCGGTCCGGATGCAAGTCGTCAACGGGTTGTTCGGTGGGTTCCCACATTCGAAGCTGTTCATGAACGTGCGCGAGAAGGAGAGCTTGGCGTACTACGCGGCCTCGCAATATAGCTCGCTTAGCCGCATGTTGTTCGTCTACGCCGGCATCGACATGACGAATCAAGCTAAGACCGAACAGATTATCGCCGACCAGCTCGTTGACTTGCAGGCGGGTACGTTCGAAGTGGAGACGCTCGAGCAGACGAAAGAGATGCTCTACCACCAGCGCCGTCAGCTCGGAGACAACCCGCGTCAATTGATCGCCTGGATGAGCGGGTCGGATATCCGCCCGTTCACACTCGAGGAAGAGATGGCGATTATCGGACGGACATCGCGAGACGATGTCGCGAAGCTAGCACAACGAATCGATTTGAAGGCAGTGTATTGTTTAAAGGGGGAGACGACATGAGAGTAGAGTTTCCGCACGTCGGTGAGACGCTGCATCATACCGTGCTCGACAACGGATTGACCGTCTATTTATTGAAAAAAGTCGGCTATGAGAAGACGTACGCCACGTTCACGACGAAATACGGGTCGATTGACCGCCGCTTTAAGACGGAAGAATGGGTGGACGTGCCGGACGGGATTGCCCATTTCCTCGAGCATAAGATGTTTGAAAAAGAAGACGGGGACGTCTTCCAGAAGTTCGGGCGATTCGGGGCGTCGGCGAACGCATTCACCTCGTTCACCCGGACGGCGTATTTGTTCGGAGCGACCTCGAACGTCGAAGCGAACTTGACGACGTTGATCGACTTTGTCCAAGCACCTTATTTCACCGAGGCGTCGGTCGAGAAAGAGAAAGGGATTATCGGTCAAGAGATTCAAATGTATCAAGACAATCCCGGGTGGCGTCTATACTTTGGATTGATTGGGGCGATGTACGCCGAGCATCCAGTGAACATCGATATCGCCGGAACGATCGAATCGATTGGCAAAATCACGGCGGACGACTTGTACACCTGCCACCGCGCCTTCTACCACCCGAGCAACATGGTGTTGTTCGTCGTCGGGAACATCGATCCTGAAGGCGTGCTCGAGCAGATTAAAGCAAATCAAGCCGCGAAGACGTTCGAAGCACCCGTCTTGACGGCACGGGAACAAATCGAGGAACCAGAAGCGGTCCATCAGTCCGAACGAATCATCGAGATGGACGTCTCGGTGCCGAAAGTGATGATTGGTTATAAAGACACGCCACGTGCCGGTGCGGCGGGCATGAAGCAGGAGCTCATCGTCGAGTTGCTCCTCCACAGCCTGTTCGACACGACGGCGCCCCTTTACGCGGAACTTTATGCGGAAGGATTGATTGACGATGCGTTCTCGTTCGATTATACGTCGGAAGACACGTTCGCGTTCGCCGCGCTATCGATGGAGACGCCTCACGTCGACACGTTCGTCTCGCGCATTACGGCCGCGCTTGAACGTCCGCTCAACTTAGACGAGGCGACGCTCGACCGCAAGAAACGGATGATGAAAGGGCAATTTTTTAAAAGCGCTCAACTCACCGGAGTTTATCGCCAACCAGTTTTCACGGTACGCCCTTAGCGGTGGCAACATGTTCGAGATGCCGGACGTGATCGATGAAATCACGCTCGATGACCTATACGAGGCGTACGGCCGACTGTTCCAGTCTGACAAACGAGCCGTCTCGATCGTCAAAAAGCCGTGAGAACGCTCATTACCGGTGCGAGCGGGGCGATCGGCCAAGCGGTCGCGAGAGCGTTTCGCGGTGACGCACTCATCTTGCAGGCGAATCGAAACGGCGCCACGCTCGAGGCGTTCGTGAAAGCGGAACGACTCGATGCCCGAGTCGACACGTGCGACCTCGAAGACGAAGACGCGCTCGAAGCGTGGATGACGTCAATCGAGCAAATCGACCGTCTCGTCTACGTCGCAGGGAACCACGTCCACGGCCTCGTCGTCGACCAACCGATTCACGACCTCGATCGTTTATACCGTGTCCACGTCCGTGCGCTCACACGTCTCGTTCAACGGGCCGTCGCAGCGAAACCGTATAACGCCCCGCTCGACATCGTCGTCGTCTCGAGCGTCTGGGGCGAGGTCGGGGCAGCCGGTGAAGTGTTTTACTCGACCGTCAAAGCGGCGCAGCTCGGTTTCGTCAAAGCGTTCGCCCGCGAGGCCGGACCGTTCCATGTACGCATCAACGCCGTCACGCCGGGCTGGATAGATACGCCGATGAATGATACGGTAGAAGAGACGAAAGACGAGGCGATTCAGGCGATTCCGCTCGGGCGTCTCGGCCATGTCGACGAAGTGGCCCGGACGATTCGCTTCCTCTGTTCTGAGGAGGCAGGATATATGACCGGCGCCATCCTGCGAATCGATGGAGGTTGGCAGTGACGACTTCGTGAAATGGAAAAACGAGTTCTTTTCAATTCTTCTAAAATAATTTAGAATGAACAAGGTAGTGAACGTGTAGCGGAAAGGGTGGACCGGATGGATCATAAGTTCGAAGAATGGTATCTCGAGTATGAACTTTGCCAAAATCGACCTGGTATTCTCGGTGACATCGCATCACTCATGGGAATGCTCCAAATCTCAATCGTGACGATTAACGGGGTCGACCTGCAACGCCGTGGGATGCTGTTAAAAGCGCCGGCAGCCGATCACGTCCACCGGCTCGAACATATCCTCCGCAAGATGGAAGCGATCGCTGTCATCAAGCTGCGTCGGCCGAAACTTCGCGACCGTATCGCGATTCGGCACGGGCGCTATATCGAACATGATAACGATGACAAAAAGACGTTCCGGTTCGTCCGCGAGGACTTAGGTGTCCTCGTCGACTTTGTCGCCGAACTGATGAAAGAAGAGCGTCATCTGTTGATTGGTGTCCGCGGCAATCCGCGTGTCGGGAAGACCGAGTCGATTGTTGCGGCCAGCGTATGTGCCAACAAGCGCTGGCTCTTCCTCTCGTCGACGCTCATGAAGCAGACGGTTCGGACATCGTTGTTTGAAGAAGAACGGGAAGGCGATCACGTCTACATAATCGACGGCGCCGTCTCGACAAGGACGATGGACGAGCGGCACCGTCAACTGATTCGAGAAGTCATGCGGCTCCCGGCCGTCAAAGTGATTGAACATCCTGACCTATACGTCCGGAACACGGACTGCGTGTTCGAGGACTTTGACTATATTATCGAGTTGCGCAACAATCAAGATGAAGTCATCATCATCCCGCAAGAAACGCATCGTGAAGCAGAATGGTTTGAATAATTATTTGAATGGAAGGTGTGGACCCCTGTGACAGAACTAGGGACTTTTTTGAAACAAAGGCGTGAGGCGAGCGGCTTGACGCTCGACCAAATCCAGCAGACGACGAAGATTCAAAAGCGCTATATCATCGCGATCGAGGAAGGTGATTATAAAAATCTCCCTGGTTCGTTCTATGCACGGGCGTTCATCAAGACGTATGCCGAGTCGCTCGGTCTAGACGTCGACGAGTTGTACGAAACGTATGCGAAAGACTTGCCGAAAATCGAACCGCAACCGACGGCGCAGTTGTCTCGCAAACAGACGTACTCGAAAGCATCGGAGACGTCGAGCCGCGTCTCACGTTGGGTGCCGAAAGTGATGCTCGTTCTCGTCGCCTTCTTGCTCATGACGGCCGTGTGGTACGTGGTCCGGAGCCTTGATTTTGGCGGGCAAGACGCTTCACCGAACGAGGCGCCGAGCTCTGGCGTGTCAATCAACCAAAATGAAGAAGTGCCAGAAGAAGAGCCGGCTGAAGAAGCGCCGGTCGAGGAAGAGCCAGTCGAGGAAGAGCCGGTCGAAGAGACAGGCCCAATCGCCGTCACCGAGACGAACGGAGCCGACTTGACGTATGAGATTGCGACCGATGAGCGATTGACGACCGAGATTCATGTGAAGGAGTCACCGGCGACGTATGTCGGGGTCCGCGATACGTCGCTTGAAGGACCGTTCCTCGCACCTGAGTATCCGAACCAATCGAAACAAAATCCAATCGTCATCGAAGACGCCGAGACGGACACGCTACGCATCCGAATTGGCTTGATCGGTGGCGTCGAGAAAATCGTCGTCAACGGTCGAGAGCTCGAACTAGCCGATTCACCGGTCACACAAAATATTTTTGTGAAGAGAGTCGATGCTGAATAAGCCGACGCTCTTCTAGAGGAGGAGTTCTCGATGAACCTACCTAACCGCTTGACGATGTTACGGGTCGTATTGATTCCCGTCTTCGTCGTCTTGCTCGCAGTAGACTTTGAGTGGGGAAACATCGCTTTCCTCGGAGCGGAAGTCCCGCTCCATCAATTTTTAGCCGCCGTCGTCTTCACGGTCGCGGCCATCACCGATTGGCTGGATGGCCATTTGGCGAGAAAGCACAATTTGGTGACGAACTTTGGGAAGTTCATGGATCCGCTCGCAGACAAGTTGCTCGTCACCGCGGCGCTCGTCTTGCTCGTCGAGATGAATCTCGTCGCGGCGTGGGTCGTCGTCGTCATCTTGTCGCGTGAGTTTGCCGTGACCGGGCTGCGACTCGTCGCAGCCGATGAAGGCATCGTCGTCGCGGCCGGTAAGTCAGGCAAGGCGAAGACGTGGGTCCAGCTGTTTGCCATCATCTTCTTATTGTTCGGGAACCCGATTTTCAGTTACGTCGGCATCCCGTTCGGAGAGTGGGCGATGTGGCTCGCTCTCGCCTTGACGATTTATTCGGGAGCCGAATATTTCGCCCAAAACTATAAAATCATTGTAAAGTCGATGTGAATCGAGGAGACGAGTTGTGGTTGCAACTCGTCTTTTTTGAATCGTGAGGAGGAGAATCCATGCAACGGACCGAAATCATTGCGGTAGGTTCTGAACTACTGCTAGGCGAAATCACAAACACGAACGCGCGTTACATCTCACTTCAATTGTCGAAGCATGGCATCCCCGTCCTGTATCATGTAGTCGTCGGGGATAACGCCGCGCGCCTTAAAGAGACGTTCGCCAAGGCGCGGGAGCGCAGCGACTTCGTCATCGTCACCGGCGGGCTCGGCCCGACGAATGACGACATCACGAAGACGGTTCTCGCCGACTTACTCGGCCGTCGAATCACCCGGGACGAAGCCTCGCTCGACACGATTGCGCGATTCGTCCGCTCGCGAGGACGTGAACTGAACGAAGGGGACCGTCGGCAAGCCGACGTGTTAGAAGGTTGTGAGGTGCTCGCCAACCCGGTCGGTCTCGCTCCCGGGATGTGGCTAGACGATGGGGGGACGACGTGGCTCCTCTTGCCGGGCGTCCCTCGGGAGATGAAGGCGCTCGTCGAAGCGACGTTTCCGCAAAAGTTTTCGGGGGCGACACTCGTATCCGAGTCGCTCCGTTTCTATGAGATAGGCGAATCGGCACTCGATGACGCCGTGTCGCACTTGATGACCGGATCGAATCCGACCGTCGCCCCGTATGCGGAGTCCGGGGAGGCGCGGCTACGGATCAGTGCGAAGGCGACAACGGAAAGCGAGGCAAACGAGATGATTGCCGCCGTGAAGCAAGATATTTTGAACCGTGTCGGCGCCTATTATTTTGGGTCGGATGAGGATACGTTGGCGACCGCGTTGCTTCGCGAACTCGAACGTCGACAGTCCACGTTGTCCGTCGCCGAGTCGTTGACGGGCGGACGCGTCCAAGCGATGCTCACCGCCGTCCCGGGTGCGTCGAACGTGTTTCGAGGTGGCGTCGTCACGTACTCCGACGAGCTAAAAAATAGGTGTTTAGGGGTGTCTCTTGCTACAATAAAGTCTCACTCGGTCGTCTCAAAAGAAGTGGCTTCTGAGATGATCCACGGCTTGATTCAACTGACGTCGACCGATTATGGGTTGGCTTATACAGGAGAGGCCGGTCCCGTCTCAAGTTCCGGACGGCCTGTCGGGACGGTATATATCGGCGTGAAGACGAGACGTGGCATTGATGTGATTGAACGCTACTATCCGCATCAAGAACGACACGTGATTCAAGAACGGGCCGCAAAAGATGGATTATGGGCATTATTGAAACGAGTAAAAAAAGGCGAATAAACGTTCGCAAAAAACTTGTGTATGTGATGTCGTTAGCTTATAATAGGAGTATCAATCAAAGGAGGCTCATTTATCTATGAGTGATCGTAAACAAGCGTTAGACATGGCGTTACGCCAAATCGAGAAACAGTTCGGTAAAGGCTCAATCATGCGCCTTGGTGAAAATACAGATCAACAAGTATCGGTCACACCGTCAGGGTCGATCGCCCTCGACATCGCCCTCGGCGCCGGCGGCTATCCGCGGGGACGCGTCATCGAAGTGTACGGACCAGAATCTTCAGGTAAGACGACAGTAGCCCTCCACGCGATCGCCGAAGTACAAAAACGCGGAGGTCAGGCAGCGTTCGTCGATGCCGAGCACGCCCTCGACCCGAAATACGCGAAGAACCTCGGCGTCAACATCGACGAGCTTCTCTTGTCACAGCCTGATACAGGGGAGCAAGCGCTTGAAATCGCTGAGGCGCTCGTCCGTTCAGGTGCGGTCGACATCCTCGTCGTCGACTCGGTTGCGGCACTCGTCCCGAAAGCCGAGATTGAAGGGGAAATGGGGGACTCGCACGTCGGTCTCCAAGCCCGTCTCATGAGCCAAGCGCTCCGTAAGTTGTCTGGGGCGACGAACAAGTCGAAGACGATCGTCATCTTCATCAACCAAATCCGTGAGAAGATTGGGATCATGTTCGGGAACCCGGAAACGACTCCAGGTGGACGTGCCCTCAAGTTCTACTCGTCTGTCCGTCTTGAAGTGCGTCGTGCTGAGACGCTCAAGCAAGGACAAGACATGGTCGGGAACCGGACGAAGATTAAAGTCGTCAAAAACAAGATCGCACCACCGTTCAAAACGGCGGAAGTTGACATCATGTACGGAGAAGGAATCTCACGTGAAGGGGAGCTCATCGACATCGGGGCCGACCTCGATATCGTTCAAAAGAGCGGTGCGTGGTACTCATACAATGAAGAACGTCTCGGTCAAGGCCGTGAGAATGCCAAACAGTTCATGAAAGAGAATCCGCACGTCGCGGCAGCTGTCGAAGAACAGATTCGCGATCATTACGGGTTGAACGGCGAAAAAACGGTCACCGTCGCTGCGGAAGACGATGAAGTGCTCTCGCTTTTAGATGAGGAATAAGTGACACGTCTCACTCAGAGGATTCTGAGTGAGATTTTTTTAGTATAATTTTTTTATGAATTGGTAGTTCTATCCTGTCCGCGCATTGCATTCTCCTATGTAAATAAGTACAATAAAGCTATACGCGGGCTCGCTCGCGTATTCATTCATGAAAAAATAAAATAACCTTGCGAAAGGGAGGTGAACATGATGGAATGGCTATTAGAGCTTATTCTGATCCTCCTTTTGCCGATAGCTTTTGTTGCAGGTTTTTTTGTGCGTAAATCGATCGCCGAAGCGAAGATTCAAGGTGCTGAGACGGAAGCGACCAAGATTGTAGAGCAAGCGCGACAACAATCGGAAGCGATGCAAAAAGAAGCACGGCTTGAAGTAAAAGAAGAGATGATTCAACTTCGCAACGAGACGGAGCAAGAACTGCGCGAACGTCGCGAAGAGCAAAAGGTGAAAGAGAACCGCCTCGTTCAAAAAGAAGAGGTCCTCGACCGGAAAGCAGACATGCTCGAACGGAAAGAAGACTCACTCGACGAACGGGAAGCGACACTCGCGAAACGCAAACGCGAAGCCGAGACGCTTGAGAGCAAAGTGGAGGAACTGTACGAGGAAGCGCGCCAAGAACTCGTTCGCGTCGCAGCCTTGTCGAAAGAAGAAGCACGGACCATCATCATGGACGAAGCGAAGCAGGAAGCGCTTCACGATGCTGCTCTCCTTCAAAAAGAAATCGAGCAAAAAGCAAAATTTGAAGCTGATAAAAAAGCGAAGCACCTCTTGTCGCTCACGATGCAACGTTACGCCGCCGAGCATGTGGCCGAGACGACGGTATCGGTCGTCAACTTGCCGAGCGATGAGATGAAAGGCCGCATCATCGGGCGCGAAGGACGTAACATCCGGACGCTCGAGACGCTCACAGGTATTGACCTCATCATCGATGACACACCGGAAGCGGTCATCCTATCCGGATTCGACCCGGTCCGTCGTGAAATTGCCAAGATGACGCTCGAGAAACTCGTCCAAGACGGTCGGATTCACCCGGCCCGAATCGAAGAGATGGTCGAGAAGTCACGCCGTGAAGTCGATGAGCGCATCCGTGAATACGGGGAAGAAGCGACGTTTGAGGCCGGCATCCACGGTGTCCATCCAGACCTCGTCAAGACGCTCGGTCGCATGCACTACCGGACGAGCTACGGTCAAAACGTACTCGCCCACTCGGTCGAAGTGGCACATCTCGCCGGCATGATGGCCGCCGAGCTCGGAGAAGACGTGACGCTCGCGAAACGAGCGGGTCTCCTCCACGACATCGGGAAAGCGATTGACCATGAGGTCGAAGGCAGCCACGTCGAGATTGGCGTCGAGCTGGCCACGAAGTACAAAGAGCATCCGGTCGTCATCAATTCGATCGCCTCGCACCACGGAGACGTCGAAGCGACATCGACGATTGCAGTGCTCGTCGCTGCGGCCGACGCGTTGTCAGCGGCACGGCCTGGTGCCCGCCAAGAGACGCTCGAAAGCTACATTCGTCGCTTAGAGCGCCTCGAATCGATTTGTGAATCGTTCGATGGCGTCGAGAAATCATACGCGATTCAAGCAGGTCGAGAAGTGCGCATCATCGTACGTCCGGACGTCGTCGACGACGTCGTGGCAAGCAAGATGGCACGCGATATCTGTAAGCGGATTGAAGATGAACTCGATTATCCAGGACAAATTAAAGTGACGGTCATCCGCGAAACGCGGTCCGTCGATTATGCGAAGTAAAAAAGCGGAGACCTTCTCCGCTTTTTCTATTGATGGAGGAGGAACAGCATGAAGATTTTATTTATCGGTGACGTCGTCGGGAAACCGGGACGGGACATTTTGGCCGCGCAAATCGGTCGTTTGAAAGACAAGTACAACCCGACGTTCATGCTCGTCAACGGCGAGAACGCGGCGAATGGGCGCGGCATCACGAAGAAGATTTACCAACAGTTTTTAGAGCTCGGTTTCCATGGTGTGACGATGGGGAACCATACGTGGGACAACCGCGACATCTTCGATTGGATTGATGATGCCGACCGCATCGTCCGCCCGGCCAACTATCCGGACGGGACACCAGGCGTCGGGGTGATGGTGTTGAAGCAGCGCGGGAAGAAGCTCGCCGTCATCAATGCGATGGGGACGGTCTTCCTCCCGTCGCTCAACTGTCCGTTTCGAACGGTCGATGCATTGATTGAAGAGGTGAAAGATGACGTCGACGCTATCTTCGTCGATATGCACGCCGAGGCGACGAGCGAGAAGATTGCGATGGGCTACCACTTAGACGGTCGTGTCCAAGCGGTCGTCGGCACACACACGCACGTCCAGACGGCCGATGAGCGCGTGCTCGCGGGTGGGACGGCCTATATCACAGACGTCGGCATGACGGGACCGCTCGACGGTGTGCTCGGTATGGACGCGGACGTCGTGTTGAAAAAATTCCTGACACAACTGCCGGTCCGGTTTGAAGTTGCCGAGGGACGGGAACAACTAAATGGAGTTTTAATCACAATCGATGACCAATCGAAGCGAGCCACAAAAATCGAACGCATACACCTAGACGATCAGACCGTTTGGTTTGACTGAACAACCTACCCGAGGGGGAAACAAGAATGGACGTACTCAAAGTTTCGGCAAAATCGAATCCCAACTCCGTTGCGGGTGCACTCGCTGGCGTACTTCGTGAAAAAGGAACGTGTGAAATTCAAGCAATCGGCGCCGGAGCGCTCAATCAATCGATTAAGGCGGTCGCCATCGCGCGCGGTTTCGTCGCGCCGAGCGGTCTCGACTTGATTTGTATTCCGGCGTTCACGGATATTTTAATCGACGGGGAAGAACGAACTGCGATCAAGCTCATCATCGAACCGAGATGAGCTTGCGGTCGGGACATAGGTCCTATTCTTGTAAAGAGAAGCCATCGGCGCGGATGGCTTCTCTTTTTTTGGTTGAAATCCGACGTTCTGTCTTCTCAGTTTCGTCATTTTATGACAAGATGAAAGAGAACGTGAAGTTCGATTAAGAGACAAGAGGGGGACGTTTTCGATGGAACAGCTCGTGTCAACGACAGAGAAGGAAACAACGACACCTGTTATGAAAGCGATTCAAAAACATACGGCCGGATTCGGGGCAAAATTGGTCGAGGTACCTATTCCGACACCGGGTCCGGGTGAAGTGTTAATCAAAGTGACGGCGACATCGATTTGTGGGACCGACGTTCACATTTATGAATGGGACGATTGGGCGAAGAGCCGGGTCAAGCCGCCGTACGTGTTCGGTCACGAGTTCTCGGGGGAAGTCGTGGCGCTCGGGGAAGGGGCGAAGCGCATCAAAATCGGCCAAGCCGTTTCGGCCGAGACACATATCGTCTGTCACCAGTGCAAACAGTGTTTAAGAGGGCAGTATCACATCTGTAAAAACACGAAGATCATCGGCGTAGACACACAAGGGTGCTTCGCCGAGTACGTCGTCATGCCAGAAGAGAACTTGTGGGTCAATCCCGTGGCGATGCCGGCGAAGCTCGCCTCGATTCAGGAACCGCTCGGCAACGCCGTCCATACGGTGCTCGCGAGCGATGTGTCAGCAAAATCGGTCGCTATCGTCGGTTGCGGACCGATCGGGCTCATGGCCGTCGGTGTCGCCAAGGCGGCCGGTGCGAGCCGCGTCTATGCGATCGATGTTAACCCGTATCGGTTAAAGCTCGCCGAAGATATGGGGGCGGACGTCGTCATCAACAGCATGGAGCAGAATCCGCTCGAGTTGATCATGAACGAGACGGACATGGACGGGATCGATGTCGTCTGCGAGATGAGTGGGCATCCCGTCGCGATTGATCAAGCGTTCAAGATGGTCACGGCAGGGGGCGACGTCAACGTGTTGTCCCTTCCGGCGAAACCGGTCGCCATCGACTTGACGCGCGACGTCGTCTTTAAAGGGGTCCGAGTTCAAGGAATCACCGGGCGCAAGATGTATGAGACGTGGGGCCAAGTGTCGACGATGCTTGCGACCGGGCAATTGAACGTCGAACCGATCATTACCCACGTGTTCAAGCTCGAGGAGTTCGAGCAAGGTTTCGAGCTCATGCGGGCCGGGAAATGTGGAAAGGTCGTCTTATTACCATAAACAGGGGGAATCGATATGGCATTTGAACATATTACAGAAGCAGTCAATGAGATGAAGCAAGCGGGCACGTTCCGCTCGCTCGTGCCGCTCGAGTCGGCGCAAGGGAACGAGGTCACGATCAACGGCAAGTCGCTCGTGCAACTGTCGTCCAACAACTATCTCGGTCTCGCCAACCATCCGCGTTTGAAACGAGCGGCGATTGAAGCGGTCGAACAGTTCGGCGCCGGCACCGGTTCGGTCCGGACAATCGCCGGTACGTTCGAGATGCACGAAGCGTTCGAGCGCGAGCTCGCCGAGTTCAAACATACGGAAGCGGCGCTCGTGTTCCAGTCTGGGTTCGCGACGAACCTTGGCGTCTTGTCGGCGCTCCTCGGGCCAGAAGACGTCGTCATCAGCGACGCGCTCAACCACGCCTCGATTATCGACGGCATCCGTTTGACGAAAGCGGCACGTCGCATCTATAAACACGTCGACCTTGAAGACTTAGAGGCAGCGTTGAAAGAGACACAAGACTACCGGACGCGCCTCATCGTCACGGACGGCGTCTTCTCGATGGACGGCAATATCGCGCCGCTCCCAGAGATCGTCGAACTTGCCGAGAAGTATGATGCGGCGGTCATGGTCGACGACGCGCACGCCTCGGGCGTCCTCGGTCAGAACGGCCGCGGGACGGTCAACCACTTCGGACTCGACGGACGGGTCGCGCTCCAAGTCGGGACGCTCTCGAAAGCAATCGGTGTCCTCGGCGGTTACGTCGCCTGCTCGAACGACGTCCGCGACTTCTTGATCCAAAAAGGACGCCCGTTCCTTTTCTCGACGTCGCACCCGCCAGCGGTCGTCGCCGCGAACCAGGAAGCGATTCGCGTCATGAAGGAAGAGGAAGACCTGTTCGACAAGCTTTGGGCGAACACGGAGTTCTTCAAGACGGGTCTCCGTGACCTCGGTTTCGACATCGGTCACGCGACGACGCCGATCACACCGGTCATGCTCGGCGAAGAGACGCTCGCGCACACGTTCTCGGACAAGTTGAAAGACCACGGCGTGTTCGCACAGAGCATCGCTTTCCCGACGGTCGAGAAAGGCAAGGCGCGGATCCGGACGATCGTGACGGCGGAACATACACGTGACGACCTCGAACGCGCGCTCGCTGCCTTCAAGGCGGTCGCAGAAGAATTGAACGTGACGCTCCACGCGTAAACTTGAGACTGCAGACGAACTGTCTGCAGTTTTTTTGTGTCTTAGTAAGTGCAGGATTGTTCTCGATTTTTCAATCAATCGTGCAGCCCGACCGATCGAGGAGTGGGCGATTAGTGTTTTAAACAAGGTAATGCGTTTCATCTTGAAAATTTTGGTAGACATTTCAAAGGAGAGACTATAAAATTTGAAGAGGAATATTTAAAAAAGTCTTTTTATTTCAAATACCGAATTAAAATTAAAAGTTTGGAGAAATATTGGGATGATTGATCATATTTTAACGATAGTAGGCGAGAATTCTCCCTCCTCTAAGCGTCTCGGGGCGAAGCCCAGCATAGGTGGGAGATGAATCGCCTATGTTAGCAAGATTGTATGCGCTTGGTATAATGGATGTAACCAATCAAAAGGACTGATATATCAATGAAAATGGATACAAACAAACATTCAGTCTTCCTTCTGAATTACCACCTCGTCCTGGTGGTCAAATACAGACGCAAGGTGATTGACGACGCCATCTCGGAGTTCGCGAGACAGACGTTCGAACGGATCGGCGCGTCATACCGTATCACACTGACCGAATGGAATCATGACGGTGATCATATCCATGTGTTGTTCAAAGCTCACCCGAACACAGAGATGTCGAAGTTTCTGAACGCCTACAAGAGCGCCAGCAGCCGACTGATCAAACGAGACTTTCCGCACGTCAAGAAGCAACTGTGGAAAGAGATGTTCTGGTCTCGAAGCTACTGTCTCGTGACGACTGGCGGTGCGACGATCGACGTCATCAAGCACTACATCGAAAAACAAGGAGAGGAGTGATATCTTTGCTGAAGGCATATAAGTTTCGATTGTCCCCGACAAAGCCACAACAAGAATATTTCATGAAAACATTCGGGTGTGTACGTTTCGTCTACAATAAGATGCTCGAAGAACGTATCCGACTGTATGAAGAGTCGAAGCTGAACCCTGACGCAAAGCAGAAGCTGCCTACTCCTGCGAAGTATAAGCCCGAATTCCCTTTCTTGAAAGAGGTCGATAGCTTGTCTCTGGCGAATGCACAGATGGATTTGAACAAGGCATATGCCAACTTCTTCCGCGACAAGTCTGTCGGGTTCCCGAAGTTCAAATCGAAGCATAGAGACCGTTCCTCCTATACGACCAACAATCAGAACGGGAGCGTCCGGATCGAGGACGGGAAGGTGAAACTTCCTAAGATCGGATTCGTGAAGTTCAAACAACATCGTTCTTTCGAGGGAATCATCAAGTCCGCGACAATCTCGATGACGAAGACAGGCAAGTTCTTCGTCTCTATTCTTGTAGACCAAAAGGAAGAAGAATGGATTCCTGCTAAAAACAAAGTGGGTATCGACCTCGGGTTGGAACACTTCGTCATCATGACAAATGACGAGATGGTGTCTAAGGAGATCGACAACCCTCGCTTTCTTCGCAAGTCCGAAGAAAAGGTCAAGAAGGCGCAGCGCGCTTTGTCTCGCAAGAAGGTTGGGAGTAAAAATCGAGAGAAGGCCAAGCTGATCCTCGCCAAGAAACACGAGAAGATCGCAAATCAACGCAAAGATTTTCTTCATAAGTTGTCAAAACGTATCGTTGACGAGAACCAAGTCATCGTCGTGGAGACATTAAAATCGAAGAACATGATGAAGAACCACAAGGTCGCCAAATCGATCGCCGACGTCAGTTGGTACGAGTTCGTCCGCCAGTTAGAATACAAGTGTAAGTTCTACGGACGGACGCTCATCAAGGCCGACCAATGGTACGCATCGACACAAATCTGCTCTTCCTGCGGTGAAAAAGGCGAGAAGAAAACAGTGGATGTACGCGAATGGACGTGTACGTGCGGCGCTCATCATGACCGCGACATCAATGCGAGCATCAACCTGTTGATGTTGGCTGACTGAAAAACCCTTCAGGGCAGGGACTTGCCCGACGAGCTTGGTAAACAACCGTGGCTAGTAAAAGTACGGTCTTCCCAAGAAGCTCCCACTTCAATTTGCGAAGCGAATAAGTGGCGAGTAGTTCACTCGCCATTTGTATCATCGACGTGGAGTCGTGGAAAGAATTTTTCATATTTTTATGGATGACGATTTGGGCATCGCTGTTCGTATCAGTTTATGCGATGGCGTGGTACGTACGCATTAAATATGATACGTCGCCGGATTTCACGGCATCGTTTGGGATCGATTCATTCCCTGGATGGGGAGCTTACTTTAGTCAAATGCTGCATGGTTCAAACGTCACACAGAATGCACTGCTTCACGCCCTCTTTTTGTTCTGGATGCGTAAAGACAATGCCTGGTATATGTGGTTGCTAAAAGTACCCTCGCTCTTTTTCGTAAGCCTCTTCTTTATCAGATACATTCCGGTCGTCTTTCAGTGGCTCTTCAAGTAAAAGAGCAAGGCACTTGGCCTTGCTCAAATCTTGAACATCCCACGAAATCCACGGGCCGCGTAATACGAATCGGCACCGTTGTGATAAACAAAGGTGTGGTCATAGCGGCGGTCGCAGAACAAGGCGCCGCCTTTTTGACGAATCGTCTCTGGCGTTACAATCCAACTCGACGTCTTTGAGTCGAACGTACCGAGCGTCTGCAAATGGCGATACGTCGCTTCGTCAAGTAGCTCAAGCCCCATCTGTTCAGCCAAGGCGATGGCACTCCCATCCGGCTTGTTCTTCTTCCGGCCCGCTAGCGCCTGCTCATCGTAACAAAGACTACGGCGTCCGCTCGGACTTTCCGGTGAGCAGTCACAAAAGGCGAGGTCACCGTTTGGAAGTCGAATCACGTCCGGTTCGCCGCCGGTCCGTTCCATTTCAAAGAGTGTGAGGAGCTTGTCCGGATTCGTCTCAAGCTTCATTACCACATCTGACCAGACGACATCCGGATGTCGCTCCATGTGGCTATCAAAGCGCGATTCGATGATCGCAAATAATTCGTTTTTGTCTTCAGTTGAGAGGTCGGTCACGATGCTTCACTCCGTTTCAGTAGTTTCTATCAGTATAAGATATTTTTTCGCCATCCATTCATAATTCATTGAGCGAAAGGGGAATGTACGTTGAACTTTGATGAAGTGAATGTCCAGAAGCTACACGAGCAGACGTTCCAGACGATTGATTTGTTTCAAATCAAAACGATTTGGTCTGATTGTCTGCTGAATGATTCTTATCGTGTGACAGATTATTCAGAGCTGAACTTACATATGACGAAGCAAGAATTACTTCAGCTTCGATGGATCGATTTGACGTTACCGATTGGCATCTATTCGAATGAAAAACTAGTCTTTTTGTATAATTCGTATCATCGCAAATTATATACAGAAAAAGTTGTGTCCATCGCGCTAGCCGGACACGATGCTTCCTTCCTCGATTTTTTATTAGCACACAGTCAGACATTTCATTATCCAGATTCATTCTCTGCACAAATGGAATCTCTCTATGATTTTTCGTGGGACAATTTGTGGGACAGCCAATGGAGGGAGTTTTATTTACCGAAGTTGAAAGAACCTACATCATTTATTACTTATTTGTTGGTCACGCTTGGTGCTCAATCATTTCATATCGTTTCATCAAAGAATGAATTTTTGTTCGGTTTTGAAATCTGGGCGAAGCGGACGGGATGCGATCATTCGATGGAACGCATCGGGAAATGGATGTGGTCGAAGACATATAAGGTGAGAGGTGAGATGTCACAACTTTCAGAACATTCCTTGCATCAGCTTGTCTCATTAGTAAACCAATCTGAAGAGTGGAAAGGCATTCGATTCCTCATCCCGACCGCGACAGAAACCGTCTCATTGTTCATCGGAGGCGATTTGACGCAAGGGGATGGGTACGGTGCGTTTCAGTATAAACTTGCGGGAGAAGTGATTTCCAATGAGATTTGAAGATTTATTCTTGTATGACGGGATGATGCACGTGTTTGCTTTCAATTATGACATCGGTCCGAAACGCCTGATGTTCCAGCTTCAGCTTCTCGACCACCGCAAGAAACAGAACACCTCTTTCCGTGAGCGCCTCGAGACGAATGGGGTTCATCCGCAAAGCGAGATGGTGAACGTGAAGCTCCGCTTTGAAGACATCATCTACATGGAAGTCATCGATGAATCGTATGCCGATGGGGTGGTGGTCACGTCTCACGACCACTTTGAAGGGAATCAAGTCGTTCGTTATACAAAGTCCGGTTATCTCGACCAGCTACAACAGACGCGATTTCAGTTGTGGGCGTTCATCAAACCGGATGATGCCATGTTGTATCATTATCGGATTTACGGTTTGGACACGGTACTTGAGATTATCACGATGTCGGACCCGACTATCGAGGCGGCGATTGGGTTAACTTGTATCCGTCGCGGAAGCCCGAGCTTTTACTTTGATTGGTAAACTAAAGTACGCATGACAGTAAACAGGCGCCCTCTCAGAAGCGAGAAGGCGCCTATTTGTTAAGTTGATTGAACTACATCTTCCGTCAAATCGATTTGTCGACCGAGCCAGACGAGTGGGACGGTCAACGCTGCACCAATCAAATAGACGACAGCGATCGGCAATCCGTCCGCGAGTAGCCCGAACGTCAGACTGCCGATGCTGAAGGCGAGGGTGTAGGCCGTCTGTTGGACGCTATAGACGTATGGCAGTTGCGCGGCCGGCATTGTCTCTTGGAGCACCGTGTTCGTCTGGATGATCCGGAGTTGGGTGGCGTATCCTTGAACCGCGAGCGCGATGAGTGCGAATACGATATGAGACGTCACGCCGAACAACAAGGCCGTCCCGACCGACAGCATGGAGCTGATCCCAAGCGAACTGCTTCGTTGAGCGCGATACAGATACGCACTGGCCAGAATCATGCTGATCAAGAAGCTCGCGTTCATCGTCCCCCACCAGCTCGTATCGATGTGGAGCTGACGTTCCAGATAGACGAGTAGGAGCGCCGAGATCCAGAGCGTGCTGACGAACGATTCGAGCGTGACGAATACCGTCAGTAACCGAACGAAAGGCGCCGTTCGCACGATGGCGAGGCTGTCTCTTAGGGAAATGTCTGATTCGCCATCTTCTATCGTCACGTCGCGCTCAAGGGAACGGACGAATTGATACGTGACGAGCGTCGAGAGCATGAACATCATCAACGCAATCATCAGAGCAAGTGCGCTAGAAAACGAGGCGACAACAATCGTACCGAGCGGCCACATCGCCAGCTGGATGAACTGGTTCGACCCTTGGACGAGACTGTTGGCTCGTTGGCGATTCGTCGTTAGCCGCGGGATGAACGAAGCCTGGACCGGACGAGCGAACCCGTCTAAAAAGGCGATGAGCACGACGAGTCCGAGGACGAGAATTCTCCTCCAGAACTATTCAATTTTGGGTGGATGACATGATGTCGATTTACATACTTTCACCGCTTTCAAATTATTTACAAATAGTTTACGATAAAATGATTAAGAACACAATAAATGGAAAGTGACAGGGGGAAACGACATGTTACACTATGACATCAATGACCAGCTTCAACTACGAATGTTTACCATCGATGATGCGGAGGCGTTGTTCCAATTGACGATGGCGTCGAAGCCATACCTTCGCGAGTGGCTCGGTTGGCTCGATTATACCGAGACGGTCGAGGATTCGCGACAAAATATCGAAGGGCGAATCAAAGGATTGCTGGAGACGGGCGGCTATCCGAAATCGTTCGCGATTGTGTATCAGGGCGAGCTCGCCGGGACGATCGGCTTCAACGATATCGACCGGGGCATTAAGTGCGGCACGGTCGGCTATTGGCTCGGCCAAGACTTTCAAGGGAAGGGCATTATGAGTCAAGCGCTCGAGACGCTCATCGAGTATGGGTTCTGCGACCTCGGGCTCAATAAAATCGAGATTCGTGTCGCGACGGGGAACGTGAAAAGCCGGGCGCTCCCGGAACGACTCGGATTCAAACAAGAAGGCGTGCTCCGCGACGCCGAATGGCTATACGACCGCTACGTAGACCATGTCGTCTATGGGCTGTTGCGAGCGGAATGGACCGGTTGATTATGAGGTTTTGAAATAATGATCGAGCAGCTGATCGATGATGAAAAAGACGGCTGCGCTCAACACACCGAGTAAGGATGCGAAGTTGAACACTCCCGTCTCGAAAATCGATAGGTCGAACAACAGGCCGTATGGAAGCACGAACAACCAGCCAGCGATAAGGTGGAACATCAAAGACGTCATCCGTTTCGAGCGGAATGGCGTCTTTTCGCTGAGGTATGCCGACAATAGCGACATCGTCGTCCCGTACAGAAACACGACGGGGAGGGCGAACAAGGCATAGACGAGGACGCTCTGCCAATACGGTAATTCGAATGCGTCCGGGAGTACGAGCGGTAAGACGAACGGGATGATGAACAGACTGAACAATGCGGCTTGAATCTTTTGGAACAACATGGCCTCTCCTCCTTGAAATCATCAGTCGAAAAGCCGACATGCGTTCATGCCGGCTCGTTACAGAATCGTTTTTGATGCATAGAGCGTCTCACCGAACTCGGCATACGCCTGCTCATAACGGCGAAGCGACGACTCCTTATGCATGCACGTGACGTTCATGCGCTCGATTGGGGTCATGTCTTCCGCATACGTCTTCAAAACATGGGCGTTCCGGAGCATTGACGGTGTGACCGAGCGGGCGAGACCGCTCCGTTCGTTCAACTGGCGCATCATCTTCGTGATCATGACGATTGTCAGCTGCTTCGGCTGGTTCTTCGCATACACCCAGCGGAACGTCATCCGGGCGAAATCGAACGAGACGAAGACGGGGTCGTCCGAGTACCAGCGCGGGCGCACCGGTGTCGGGATGTCGGCGAGATAGTTCATGAGGAGCGACTGGTCCGCTTGGCTGAGTTTCAACGTGAATTTGTTGCCGAGCCGGTCGTAGACGTCGAACGCATGGCTCGCGAGATGCAAATCATTCATTCGCAGCCGGATGATATGGTGGACGCGGAGCCCGTATTTATAGAAGAGCGTCACAATCAGCTCATTCCGGTTGACAAGATACGGATGCGCTTGCAGTTGGTTCTCGCTCAATCCTTTCGTCGAACGAATCGTCTTGACGAGCCGGTCGAACTCCGTCTCGAGTGCGATTTGGTCAATCGTCAGCGTATGCGCCGGTTGCGCGTAGTGGAGCATCTTTTTACGGAGCGGGTTCAAAAATGTCGTCAAGCTGTTGATGACCGTGACGATGCGGGCGACCGTCGCCTGTTGGTACAGTTTCTCTTCGATGAGGAAGTCGTTGACGAACGTCTTCCACGATTCGAGCGGGACGGCAAGCCAGTCGTTCGGTGTGTCGAGTTCGACGTTGTGGTCACGGAAGTATTTATGGACGTCGATCAAGTCGTAGCGGTAGCGTTTCAGCGTCGACGGTTGCCGTCCGCTCGCCCCGAGGTGATACAAATACGTCTCGATGTATTCCGGGAGTGGATAATCTTTCGTTCGTTTCGTCATCGTCGTTCCTCCTTCTCTTCTTATCGTACCACAAACGGACGTTCTCCATTCCTCGATTCGTGGTAAGATGGGAGGTGAGATTCAAAAAGGAATGAGGAATGGATATGCAACGAGAGAAAGTAATCATCGTCGGCTGTCAGCTACCGACGGTCGATGATTGGACATATGAACAGTCGATGGGCGAGCTCGTCGAACTCGTCGACACCGCGAAGGGTGAAGTCGTCGCGAGACTCGATCAAAAGCGGCAACAAGTCGACCGCCGCACGTTCATCGGCAAAGGGAAAATCGAAGAGCTCGCCATGCTCGTCGAACAGTTCGAGCCGGACATCGTCATCTTCAACGCCGAGCTGTCACCGGCGCAATCGAAGAACATCCGCATCTCGCTGAACGATCCCGAAGAGATGAAATTGATTGACCGGACCCAGCTCATCCTCGACATTTTCGCAGGACGCGCCCAATCGAAAGAAGGGAAGCTCCAAGTCGAGCTCGCACAGATGAACTATCTGTTGCCACGCCTAATCGGACAGGGCACGCAGTTGTCACGTCTTGGAGGCGGCATCGGGACACGCGGACCGGGTGAGACGAAACTCGAATCGGACCGTCGTCACATCAAGCGTCGAATCGATGAGATCTCGAAGCAACTCGAAGGGACCGTCGCGCACCGTGACCGTTACCGAGAACGCCGGAAAGAGAACCGCGTCTTCCAAATCGCCCTCGTCGGATATACGAACGCCGGGAAGTCGACAATCTTTAACCGTTTGACCGAGGCGGACACGTATGAGCAAGACGAACTGTTCGCGACGCTCGATCCGCTCACACGTGAGCTCGAACTGCCGCGGGGCGGAAAAGTGCTCATTACCGACACGGTCGGATTCATCCGCGACTTGCCGACGAAACTCGTCGCGGCGTTCCGGTCGACACTCGAAGAAGTCGTCGGGGCTGACTTGGTGCTACACGTCATCGACGCGTCGAACCCGCACTACTTGAACCAAATCGACACGACGAACTCCGTTCTTTCAGAGCTCGGGGCGAGCGAGGTGCCGCAACTCGAGGTGTACAACAAGAAAGACCGGTTGACCGAGGACTTCCTCGGTGGGCCGCTCCTCATCTCGGCGATTGACCCGAGCGACATCGAGACGCTCATCGGCGCGGTCGAAGATAAGATTTGTGACGTGTTGACGCGCGTCCACGTCGTCTTGCCGGTCAGTTCGTTCGAGCACTATCATCCGGCGAAAGAGGCGATGTATCGGCTTGAAGAGGAGTTTTTAGATGACGGTTCGGTCGAACTCGTCGGATATATGAGAGAAGACACGCGTCTATATGCGACGCTGAAACAATTTGAGGTGTGACGTATGTGGCAGGAAAAGATTGAACATTATGAAGAGATTGCGCCGTTCGTGAAAGCGGCGGAAGCGCGAATCAAACCATTCGTGGAACGAATCGAGGAGACGGCGGAATACAACCAGTTCCGCGTCCTCGAATCGTTCAAAAAACATAAAGTGTCGGATTTCCATTTCAATCCGACGACGGGCTACGGCTATGACGACATCGGTCGGGATACGCTCGAAGCCATCTATGCCGACGTGTTCGGTGCCGAGCTCGCGCTCTGCCGGCCACAAATCATCTCAGGGACGCACGCCATCGGGATTGCCTTGTTCGGTGTGCTCTTGCCTGGAGACGAGTTGCTCTATATCACCGGGAAGCCATACGACACGCTCGAGGAAATCGTCGGGATTCGCGGCGATGGTCGCGGTTCATTGAAAGAGCTCGGCGTGACGTATGACAAAGTCGAACTGAGAGACGACCGGATTGACGTCGATACCGTCATCGCGCGGATTCGTCCCGAGACGAAGCTCGTCGGCATCCAGCGCTCAAAAGGCTACGCCAACCGGCGCAGCATCCCGGTGCAGGAGATTGGGGAGGCGATTACAAAAATCAAGGCGGCCCATCCGCACGTGTTCGTCTTCGTCGACAACTGTTACGGCGAGTTCGTCGAGACGTTGGAGCCGACACATGTCGGAGCCGACCTCATGGCCGGTTCCCTCATTAAGAACCCGGGAGGTGGGCTCGCGAAGACGGGCGGCTATATCGCCGGGACACGTGAACTCGTGGAACGTTGTTCGTTCCGAATGACGACCCCTGGTATCGGCAGCGAGGCCGGCCCGTCGCTCTATTCGCTCCAAGAGATGTACCAAGGCTTCTATATGGCCCCGCACACGGTCGCCCAGGCGTTGAAAGGGGCGCATCTGTCAGCAAGCCTGCTCGCGTTGCTCGGTTTCGAGACGACGCCGCACCACGCCGAGCGTCGGACCGATTTGATTCAATCGGTGACGTTCCGAGACCGCGACAAGATGATCGCTTTCTGCCAAAGCATCCAGATGGCCTCGCCCGTGAACGCGCATGCGCTCCCGGTGCCGGCGTATATGCCAGGCTATGAGGATGACGTCATCATGGCGGCCGGGACGTTCATCCAAGGGTCGTCGATCGAGCTATCAGCCGATGGACCGCTCCGCGCACCGTATACGGCTTACGTTCAAGGCGGCTTGACGTATGCGCATGTCAAGGTCGCATTGATGCTCGCCTTGAGCCAGTTACGCACGAAAGGACTCGTCACGTTTGACCAGACTAAACTCACAACTGCATTGTAACCGAAATGTCATGTTAACTTTCTTAACATCTCTTGACAGGAAAACTGTCATGTATTATTCTCACAGTGTAAGACAGCAAAGGAGGGGTAAGGGATGGCCGATCAATTTCGTCGCTCCAACCCGTTGTTTCCGATTGGAATCGTCCAAGATTTAACGCAACTGACAGGTAGGCAGATTCGGTATTATGAAGAACAGGGTCTGATTTCGCCTAGTCGGACGGAATCGAAACGACGACTTTATTCCTTCAATGATGTCGAACGTCTACTCGCGATCAAGGACTTCATCGACCAAGGGTTCAACTTGGCGGCGATTCGCCACATGTTGGACAATGAAGAGCCGAAAGAGGCGGAAGCTTCCGCCGCACCGGCACCGGTCAGTGATGCGCCGAAAATCTCGGAAAAAGAATTGCATCAACTGTTAAAGACACAACTGCAAGAAGCCGGACGCTTCAATAAGACATCGCTCATCCAAGGTGAGCTTTCGCGCTTTTATCGCTGACGGCAACACATCAACCATTACACAATGTGAGAGGGGACATTTCACCATGGCCAGAAAAACGTTCACAAAAGAAGACATTAAACGGATCGCACAAGAAGAGGACGTACGCTTTATTCGTCTTCAATTCACAGACATCCTCGGAACAATCAAAAACGTCGAGGTGCCAATCAGCCAATTGGACAAAGCACTCGACAACAAGATGATGTTCGACGGTTCTTCAATCGAAGGTTTCGTCCGCATCGAGGAGTCAGACATGTACCTTTATCCAGACCTTAACACGTGGGTTGTCTTCCCGTGGACAGATGGCAGCGGAAAAGTCGCCCGCTTGATTTGTGATATTTATAACCCAGACGGCACACCGTTCAGCGGTGACCCGCGCGGTACGCTCAAACGCAACCTTGAGCACATGCAAAAGCTTGGCTTCACGGCGTTCAACGTCGGTCCTGAGCCAGAGTTCTTCCTCTTCAAAAAGGATTTGAACGGTCAACCGACGCTCGAATTGAACGACCAAGGCGGCTACTTCGACTTGGCGCCGGTCGACCTCGGTGAGAACTGCCGTAAAGAGATCGTCATCGAGCTTGAGAACATGGGCTTTGAAATCGAAGCGTCACACCACGAAGTCGCACCAGGGCAACACGAGATCGACTTCAAATATGCGGATGCCGTGACGACAGCCGATAACATCCAAACGTTCAAGCTCGTCGTCAAGACGATTGCGGCGAAGTACGGTCTTCACGCGACATTCATGCCGAAGCCGCTCTTCGGCGTCAACGGTTCAGGGATGCACGCGAACATGTCGCTCTTCAAAGGCGACACGAACGTCTTCTACGATCCGAACGGCGAAATGGAGCTTTCAGACACGGCCCGCGCCTTCACGGCGGGAATCCTCGAGCACGCTCGTGCGTTCACGGCCATCTGTAACCCGACGGTCAACTCGTACAAGCGTCTCGTCCCAGGTTACGAAGCACCTTGCTACGTAGCGTGGAGCGCCCGCAACCGTTCACCACTCGTTCGTGTCCCGGCGGCCCGTGGCCTCTCGACGCGTATCGAAGTACGTTCGGTCGACCCGGCGGCGAACCCGTACCTCGCGCTTTCGTCACTCTTGGCTTCTGGCCTCGACGGAATCGAGAAAGATTTGGTTGCTCCAAAACCAATCGACAGCAACATCTACGTGATGGACAAGCCTGAGCGTGTCGCGAACGGAATCGATGATCTTCCAGCGACGCTCTTCGACGCACTCGAAGTACTTCGTGGCGACAAAGTCGTCATGGATTCACTCGGCGAGCATATCGGCGAACATTTCCTCGAATTGAAAGAGATCGAGTGGGACATGTTCCGTATGCAAGTGACAGAGTGGGAACGCGATCAGTATATGACGCTCTACTAATCCAAGCAAAAAAGCGCTCGTGCCTTCTTCGGAAAGCATGGGCGCTTTTTTTGCGCGTTTAAAAGGACGTCCCCGAGTGGAGACGTCCTGATTAGAACGCACGTTTGAAAAACGTGGACGTATAGTCGAGTGTCGTATGTAACGTCGTCGCGAACGTGAGCCCGAGGAAGAACGACAAGCCGAACTCGTCGAGCCAGGCGATCGCCGCCGTCTCGTACGGCGTGAAAGTGAGCAGAATGACAAGCGGGAAACCGAGATAGATGACGCGAATCAAGTCGCTCAGTACCGGTAAGTGCGAAAACAACGACCGGTGCGGCATGAGTTTCACGTAAGGCAACCAAAATCCACGGAGCGGCCCCCAACGGAAATAGGCGTCCGATTTCAAATCGAGGTCCGGGGAGAGCCAGAGCGTCCCGACGATCGCGCCGAGAAGGAGGGCGAGCGGGACATCGAGTTCAATAAAAGGCGTGGCAATCGCTAAAGCTCCGATTGCCACGAAATTCGTACGCGTATGCGTCTTACCACTCGCCATTAATGAATCGTCCGGTATACACCGATGACCTTCCCTAAAATCGACACGTTATCAAAATACATCGCCTCGAGCTCGTCGTTCTCTGGTTGCAGTCTGATTTTCGAAGCTTCTTTATAGATGCGTTTGACGGTCGCCTCGCCTTCGTCGGTCATCGCGACGACAATCTCTCCATTGTCAGCTGTGCTTTGTTGACGCACGAGCACCCGGTCTCCATCTAAGATTCCGGCGTTCACCATCGAATCTCCTGAGACAGAAAGCATATAGACGTTATCGGCGCCGACCATGTGTGTCGGGAGCGGGAAATGTTCTTCCACGTTCTCGATTGCAGTGATCGGTGTACCGGCCGTGACTTTTCCGATGACCGGGACGTACGTGACGGCCTCATGGTCTTCGATGACGACCGTGTCATCGCTCAAAATCTCGATTGCCCGCGGTTTCGTCTTGTCACGGCGGATAAGGCCGCGCTTTTCAAGACGGTCCAAATGACCGTGCACCGTCGAGCTCGATGCCAAACCGACGGCTTCGCCGATTTCACGGACCGAAGGCGGATAACCTTTGGCACGGACCTCGTCTTTTATAAAATCAAGTATCTGCTGTTGTCTTGCTGACATTTTTTTCAATGGAAGTCACCTCGATTATGTCGAATATCCTGCGAACGCATCCTATTCTTTATGGTCTAAGTTTAACATAGAACACATGAGCGCACAAACATTCGTTCGTTTTTTTAGCTTGACCGAACAGAAGTTCCTGTTTTATGATGAGAACAGATAAACGAACAAACGTTCTTGGGAACGTGTATTCCTATGATACGGAGGCGAAATATAATGAGAGATACAGTGAATGGAATCATCTTAGTCGGGATGTTGGTATTAGGGATGTTCGCATTTTATATGGTCGGCGAAATGAGACAAGTGGACGTGGCGGCACCAGCCGTCGAAGACACGCGCAGTATCGAGGCGGAAGTCGCCAAGACGGAAGCGGAGACGCTTGAAGCGCGAATCATCGCTGAACGGGCTGAAAAGAATGAACGGAAGACGACCTGGTTCGCCTCGGAATAATCGTTTCTGTTTGCGAAACGACCCCGTTCCTGTGTATCGTAGAAAGGGAATGGAAAGAAAGGGAGTGACGAGATGCGAGTCGTCATTTATTGTCGCGTATCGACGAACAAGGCGGCGCAAGAGACGTCTCTCGATCGCCAAGTCGACGAATTGACGCGGATGGCGCGTCGGCTCGAGGCCGACGTCGTCGATGTCATCACCGAACAAGAGAGCGGATACGAAGTGAACCGTGGCGGGCTCCTCGACTTACTCGAACACGTATCCGCCTCGAACCTCGACGCCGTCCTCGTGACCGACGATAGCCGTCTCGGGCGAGGGAACGCTAAAATCGCGATTTTGCACACGCTCATGAAGCATGACGTTCGGCTCTTGACGATGCAATCACCAGACGAATATATCGTATCCGATGCCGAGAAGATGGTGCTCGAGATTGTGAGCGTCGTCGAGGAGTATCAGCGGAAAATCCATAACGCCAAAATCTCACGCGGGATGCGCCGGGCCGTCGCGAACGGGTTCAACCCACAGCGAAACATTCAGCACCACGACCAAGGCGGTCGGAGCCGCATCGAAGTGCCGATTGAGGAGATCGTCCAGCTACGCGAACGAGGCCTGACGTTCGCCGAAATCGCGGCCACGTTGCGCGGGTTCGGTTACGAAGTGTCGAAAGCGACCGTGAACCGGCGTTACCTCGAGCACGTCTCAGGATTGAAAACTTGATTCCTCGCCGCTGATTTTGTACAGTAGAAGAACAAATTCAGTAGAGAGGGGGCGAGCCTGATGCTAGCACCTGAACAGTTAGAACGAATCAATTTCCTCGCCAACAAAGCGAAGACAGACGGTCTGTCACAACAAGAGATGGACGAGCAACAAGCGCTTCGTCAGCAATATTTGAAAGCGTTCCGACAATCGTTCAAGTCCCAGATGATGGGCATGAAGGTGGTCGATCCGGAAGGAAACGACGTGACGCCACAAAAACTAAAAGAAGAGCAAGATCGACAACGCTCCGAGTGACTTCGAATGCACATCCTATTTCATATAGGATGTGCATGTTTGTTATACACGAACAAGGATAAGGTTCGACGATTGACGGGTAAACAAAGCGAAGGAAGTAAACGATTTCAATCAATGTGTTATACTAATTAATTAGTTGTGACACACGAATGAGTGTGCTAAAATATGACGGGTAGAAACTTTGTAACAACAGAGAGGATGAAATTAGTGGAAACAACTACTAAAGAATTATTAGCGATTAACTCGATTCGGACGCTCTCGATTGATGCGGTCCAAAAAGCGAACTCTGGTCACCCGGGTATGCCGATGGGTGCGGCTCCGATGGCGTTCACGCTTTGGACAGATAAGATGCGTCACAACCCGAAAAACCCGAACTGGTTCAACCGCGACCGGTTCGTGCTTTCAGCGGGACACGGTTCGATGCTCTTGTACTCGCTCCTTCACTTATCTGGTTACGACCTTTCACTCGACGATCTCAAATCGTTCCGTCAAATGGATTCGAAGACGCCTGGACACCCAGAGTACCGTCACACGGCCGGTGTCGACGCGACGACTGGACCGCTCGGCCAAGGGATTGCCATGGCAGTCGGGATGGCGATGGCAGAGAAACATTTGGAAGCGACATACAACCGTGATGAGTTCAAAGTGGTTGACCACTTCACATACGGGATTTGCGGAGACGGTGACTTGATGGAAGGCGTGTCGGCAGAAGCTGCCTCACTCGCTGGTCACTTGAAGCTCGGCAAGCTCGTCGTCCTTTATGATTCAAACGACATCTCACTCGACGGTGACCTTCACAAGTCGTTCTCGGAGAGCGTCGAAGACCGTTTCAACGCATACGGCTGGCAAGTCATCCGTGTCGAGGACGGAACGGACATCGACACGATCGCGAAGGCGATCGATGAAGCGAAAGCGGAGACGTCGAAACCGACGCTCATCGAAGTGAAAACGGTCATCGGCTTCGGTTCACCGAACAAGTCAGGGAAATCGGCGTCGCACGGCGCACCACTCGGCGAAGCCGAAATCGAGCTCACGAAACAGTTCTACAAGTGGGAAGGCGAGAACTTCTACGTGCCGACTGAAGTGTATGACTTGTTCAACGAGAAAGTCATCGAGCCGGGCGCGAAGTATGAGTCGGACTGGAACGAACTCGTCGAAGCTTACAAATCGGCTCATCCAGAGCTCGGTGCCCAATTCGAGCGTGCGATGAACAACGAACTCCCAGAAGGTTGGGACAGCGAGTTGCCGACGTTTGAAATCGGCTCGAAGAAAGCGACACGTCAGACGAGCGGAGAAGTATTGAACGCGATTGCGAAAGTCGTTCCGACGCTCTTCGGTGGGTCGGCTGACCTCGCCGGTTCGAACAACTCGATGATTAAAGGTGCGGCGGACTTCGACGAAGATCCGGCTGGTCGCAACATCTGGTTCGGTGTCCGTGAGTTCGCGATGGCAGCTGCCGTCAACGGCATGGCCCTCCACGGTGGCGTCCTTCCTTACGGCGCGACGTTCTTCGTCTTCTCAGACTACCTCCGTCCAGCGGTCCGTTTGGCTGCCCTCATGGGTCTCCCGTCGACGTTCATCTTGACGCACGATTCGATTGCGGTCGGTGAAGATGGTCCGACACACGAACCGGTCGAGCACTTGATGAGCTTCCGCGCGATGCCGAACGTTTCAGTTCTCCGCCCAGCGGATGGGAAAGAGACGATCGCGGCTTGGAAACAGGCGGTGACGACGACATCGACACCATCACTTCTCGTCTTGACGCGTCAGGCGCTTCCTGAGCTTGAAGGGACGTCAGTCGAGCAGGCGGCGAAAGGTGCATACGTCGTCGCGGGCGACTCGAACGGGGCGGACGTGCTTCTCCTCGGTACGGGTTCTGAAGTCCACGTCCTCGTCGAAGCGCGCGAACAACTCGCTTCAGAAGGCGTGAACGCGGCTGTCGTGTCGATGCCTTCTTGGGAATTGTTCGAAGCACAATCGGCTGAATACAAAGAGTCTGTCCTTCCGTCATCTGTGACGAAGCGCGTCTCGCTCGAAGCGGGATCGACGCTCGGATGGTACAAATACGTCGGCTTCGGCGGTAAAGTACTCGGAATCGACAAGTTCGGGGCCTCGGCTCCTGGCGACCTCCTCATGAAGGAGTATGGCATGTCGGTCGAGAACGTCGTCGACGCTGTCAAATCGCTTTAAATCAAGAACCGTCGTGATGTCATCCGTTTCTGGAGGGCATCACGATTTTTTTTCTGACGACTAGCGAATTAGCGTAATATAGTGTATAGTAAAAAACGATGTTTCATATGGTAGAGGAGGTAAAAACCTTGAGTACATTGTTCTGGATTCTTATCGTCGTAGCAGCACTCATCGGAGGTATCGCGATCGGTTTCTTCATCGCTCGTAAATACATGATGAACTACCTCGAACAAAACCCGCCAATCAATGAAGACATGATTCGCACGTTGATGATGCAGATGGGTCAAAAACCGTCACAGAAGAAAGTCAACCAAGTGATGCGTGCCATGAACGTTCAAATGAAGAACGAAAAGAAATCATAATGTTTGTGTTTGAGACACTCCGCCATCGCGGAGTGTTTTTTCGTACCCATATTTTGTTAGACAATCGAACAAACTTTCGCTACCATAAATGAATAGTCTTATTTCAAGATAAGGGGGCGATTCACATTCGTGTATTTAAACAATTATCATGGTTTTTCAAGCTTGAATGGCGAACGTATGCGCTCGGGATCGTGCTGCTCATGTTCGTCGCCGCACTCGAGCTCGTACCGCCACGCATCATCGGCCGCATCGTCGACGAGATGAACGAAGGGTCGCTTGAGCGAAACCTATTATGGCTCCTCCTCGGTGGACTCGCAGCCGTCGGGATTGGCAACTATGTCGCGCGCTTCTTCTGGCGCTACTTCATCTTCGGTGCCTCGATTCGGCTCGGGCGATTGCTCCGGAGCCAGCTCTATCGACATTTCACCGATTTGGATCAACGGTTTTATAAGAAGTCCCGTGTCGGCGATTTGATGGCCCACGCGACGAACGACGTGCAAGCCGTCTCGATGACGGCCGGTGCCGGGATTTTGACGCTCGTCGACAGTGTGACGATGGGGACGTTCGTCATCATCACGATGGTGACGACGATCAGTTGGAAGTTGACGGTCGTCGCGCTCTTACCGCTACCAATTATGGTCGCCTTGACGACACGTTACGGAAAGTTACTACATAGCCGCTTCGGCGTCGCGCAGGCGGCGTTCTCGGAGCTAAACGACAAAGTCCAAGAGAGCGTCAGTGGCGTCCGTGTCTTAAAGTCGACCGGGGAAGTCGGGCGTGACGTTGATTCGTTCGAGACGCTCTCGGACGAGGTCATGTCAAAGAACGTCCGCGTCGCCAAAATCGACGCCCTGTATGACCCGACCATCTTCGGTATCGTGGGGTTATCGTATATCCTCTCGATCGGTTACGGCGCATACTTGATTGAACAAGGCGAACTGACAATCGGACAAATCGTCAGCTTCACCGCTTACCTCAGTTTACTCACGTGGCCGATGCTCGCCTTCGGCTGGCTATTCAACATCGTCGAACGTGGTCGCGCTTCATACGACCGAATCGAGCGTATGCTCGCCGTCAAACCTGAGATTCAAGACGATCCGGTCGCGGCGACGAAGCTCGCGCACTCGGAGGTTGAGGCGGACATCCGTTCGTTCGCCTATGACGAACATGCCGTCCTTACAGACGTCTCGTTCCGGCTCGAACGTGGGAAGACGCTCGGCGTGGTCGGTCGGACCGGTTCCGGGAAGACGACGCTCGTCCGTCTGTTGACGCGTGAGTACGATGTGAGCGAAGGGAAAGTCAAAATCGGGGGCATCAACATCCGACAAGTGCAGAAACAGGTCCTGCTCGAGCGGGTCGCGCTCGTCCCGCAAGACCATTTCTTATTCTCAGACTCGATCGCAAGCAACATCGCGTTCGGTCGCCCGGACGCAAAAATGGATGAAATCATGGAGGCGGCGAAAATCGCAGAGGTCCATGACGACATCATGCGCCTCCCGGACGGATATGCGACGCTTGTCGGGGAACGCGGCGTCACGCTGTCTGGCGGACAGAAGCAGCGTATCTCAATCGCGCGGGCGCTCATGGTCGAGGCGGACGTGCTCATCCTCGATGATGCGTTATCTGCCGTCGATGCGAAGACAGAGGAAGCGATTATCGACCATTTTCGAACCGGCAATCCGGATCAATCGCGTCTCATTGTGGCGCATCGACTGTCGGCCGTCGAACATGCGGACGAGATTCTCGTCCTCGAAGCAGGACGCGTCATCCAAAGGGGGAGTCACGCCGACTTGATTCGACAAGACGGTTGGTATAAAGACACGTATGATCGTCAACAGCTCGAGGCGATTGTAGAAGGAGGTGGCCATCATGAAGCATGATATTCAGGAATGGGCGGTCATCAAGCGGCTACTTGGCTATACGAAACGGTATGGTCGACCGCTCGGCCTCGCGTTCGTCTTCCTGTTGCTCGCGACAGGCGCGAAGCTCGCCGGACCTTTTTTAATCAAGGTGTTCATCGATGAGTTCGTCACGCCGGGCGTCTATCCGACGAACTGGGTCGTCACACTTTTCGTCGTCTATATGGTGCTCCACGTGTCGGCGATCGTATTCGATTATTTGCAGTCCATCTCGTTTCAAAAGATTGCGCTTAAGATCGTCCAAAACATCCGAATCGACATTTTCAAACATGTGATGGGAATGCGTCTCGCCTACTTCGACCGGACCCCGGCCGGCGTGCTCGTCTCCCGGATCACGAATGACACGGAAGCCGTCAAAGAGTTGTACGTCGGTGTCATGAGTACGTTCGTTCAGTCAGGGGTGCAGTTGCTCGGGACGTACATTTTCCTTTACATCCTCGAGCCGACGCTCGCGACGATGGGGCTCGTGCTCGTCCCGTTGTTTTGGCTCATCATCTGGGCGTACCGCCGATACTCGACGAAGTATTTCGCGCAAGTGCGCGATTTGTTGTCTCAATTGAACGCCCAATTGAACGAGTCGATTAACGGCATGGGCATCGTGCAACAGTTCCGTCAAGAAGAGCGGTTGATTCGCCAGTTTGAAGAGACGAACGAAGCGCATCAAGAGGCGCGTTACCGCAACTTGAAGCTCGATAGCATGTTGCTGCGCCCGATCATCGAACTGCTGCTCGCCTTCTCGATTATCGGTCTGCTCGGCTACTACGGTGTCTTGTCGACGACCGAACAAGTCCAAGTCGGGGTCGTCTATGCGTTCATCAGCTATATCGAGCGTATCTTCCGCCCGGTGCTCGATATTATGCAACGGTTGAGCGAGTTCCAACAGGCCGTCGTCTCGGCCGACCGCGTCTTCAAGATTCTCGACACGGACGAGCCGGCCCCTGGGAAGAGGCTTCCGGGAGAAGCGGAAGTCGCCTCGGGAGAGGTCCGCTTCGACAACGTCACGTTCAGTTATGACGGCGAAGTCGACGTGCTGAAGAACATCTCGTTTGTCGCGAAGCCAGGGGAAACGGTCGCGCTCGTCGGCCACACCGGCAGCGGAAAGAGCTCGATCATCAACTTGCTGACGCGGTTCTATCCGTATCAATCCGGTCAAATCACGATTGATGGGCAACCGATTGAACAGTTTGAAGAGGCGGAACTACGGGACAAGGTCGGCCTCGTCCTTCAAGACCCGTTCTTGTTCACGGGGACGATTGAAGACAACTTGAAGCTGTTCAATCCTTCGATTGATTCGGACCGGGTGCGCGAGGCGGCCGAATTCGTCCAAGCCCACACGTTCATCGAAAAACTAGATGCCGGCTACGGTCATCAAGTCGGAGAACGCGGGGCGACGTTCTCGAGCGGGGAGCGGCAGTTACTCGCTTTCGCCCGCACTGTCGCGCGGGACCCGAAAATCCTCATCCTGGATGAGGCGACGAGTTCGATCGATACGGAAACGGAAGAACGCGTCCAACTCGCGCTCGACCGGATGCGTCGCGGACGCACGACAATCGCGATCGCCCACCGACTCTCGACAATTCAAGATGCGGATTTGATTCTCGTCTTACATCGAGGGGAAATCGTCGAGCGAGGCAACCATCAGGCGCTGCTCCGCCAGGACGGACTCTACAAGAAGATGTACGAGTTACAGTCCGGTCAACGTCTGATGTCATAAAATTGAAAAGATACCGTTTGGCGTATCGAGTTTCCAAAAAAAGCTCGTCCCTCATGTCGAGGGACGAGCTGTTGTGTTCAACGAATCAATTGTTCTTCCGGGTGTTTCAATAGGACGTGCCGTGTAATCAACGTATCTAATTCCTGGCTGATATGAATCACTTCAGGAGACGTCCAACTGTGTTGCGACGCGATTTCGTATAGTTCATCGCGTTTTTGTTCAATGGCATGGTGTAAGTTTTCAGCTGTGATGACCGCCACTTTGTTTCCCCCATCGTTATAAAATAGAAACTGGCATACTTGAATATCCAAATGTTAGCATCTAACTCTACGTATGACAAGTTTCATTTCCATGTCAAACATTACAAAAAAAGTGACGCTTACCACAAACAAAAGATACGAGCATTTTGAAAAGGTTTTCGCTATAATGGGGCTGAAAGGTGGAAGATCGCATGGAAGTCACTCTATGGCTCGCTTTTGGGGCGGGCGTCTTATCATTTTTATCTCCGTGTACACTCCCGCTTTATCCCGTCTTCTTGTCTTATATTACCGGAGTATCGGTCTCTGACTTGAAGAATGAAGGATTGCGGCAACGGAAAGCTTGGTTTCATACATTCGCGTTTTTGTTCGGGTTCTCGATCGTCTTCCTCGTCCTCGGACTATCAACCTCACTGATCGCCGACGTCTTTATCCAGTATAAGGACAGCTTGCGCATGTTCGGCGCCATCCTCATCTTCGTATTCGGTGTCTTTTTGGCGGGGATTTGGCAACCGAGCTTCATGATGCGGGAGAAAAAGCTGTCGCTCGGGGAACGGAAGAGCGGTTATTTCGGTACGGTCTTGATTGGAATCGGTTTTGCGGCAGGGTGGACACCGTGCACAGGACCGATCCTCGCCGGGGTCATCGCGCTCGCGGCATCGAATCCGAGTCAAGGGATGGGCTATATGCTCGCTTACGTCATCGGCTTCGCGATTCCGTTCCTCATCATGGCCGGTTTTGTCGGGAAGATTAAGTATTTGGCAAGAAACAGCGCGACCGTCGCCAAATTCGGCGGCTATCTCATGATGGCGTTCGGCGTCTTGTTATATTTTGATGGTATGAACCGATTCGCTGCGTGGATGAGCGAACTCGTCGGCTTCACCGGATTTTAAAGGGGTTGACCATATGTCGATATTTTGGGGATCGACCATCGTCGCGTTGCTCATGGGGCTCGTCGCAAGTTTCGTTCGGGTCAAAGCCTCGGCCTATCCGACGAACGCGAAGAAGATTTTAATCCCGCCACTCGCGATGTCGACCGGGATGCTCCAATTTCTAGTTCCCGCTTTTCGGCTCACGTGGCTCGAGGTCGGAGAGGCGCTTCTCGTCGGTTTGATTTTTAGTGTGTTCCTCATCAAGACGTCAAACTTCGAGAAACGGGACGGGGAAGTCTATCTTTCCCGTTCGAAAGCCTTCTTCATCGTCGTCTTCGTCCTGCTCGCCATCCGGACCGCGATGAAGGCGTTCATCGGGGCGGAAGTGAACATCTTTGCGACCGGGGGGCTGTTTTACTTAATCGCCTGGGGCATGATCGTGCCGTGGCGAATCGCGATGTATCAAAAGTACAAACAGATCATGGCCACATGAAAAGCGTACCTGATGAGCGAATCAGGTACGCTTCTTTTAATCTACTTTCGAGGCGGCAGCTTCCGTCTCGGCATCGATGCCGGTGTTCGCCTTTACGAGAATCCGTTCATAGTTCCCGATCGCTTCGTCTGACTTGGTCAAATACGTCCCGACAATGGCAGCGAGGAAGCCGAGCGGAATCGAGACGATCCCCGGGTTCGTGAGCGGGAAGAGCGCTTCGCCGATAAAGATAGCGGAGCCGTCTGGCGCCCAAATGTTCGGACTGATGGCGACGAGGAACAAGGAAGAGAACAAGCCGACGACCATCCCGAAGATGGCACCACCCGTGTTGAACCGTCGCCAGAAAATCGTGAAGAGGATGACCGGCAAGTTCGCACTCGCCGCGACAGCGAACGCGAGCGAGACGAGGAACGCCACGTTCATCGACTGGGCGAAGAAAGCGAGGCCCATCGACACGACGGCGACGGCGACCGAAGCGATGCGAGCCGCAGCCACTTGTTCTTTCTCCGTCGCTTCGCCTTTACGGATAATATGACCGTAAAAATCGTGGGCGAACGCGGAGGCGGCCGATAAGACGAGACCGGCGACGACAGCGAGGATCGTCGCGAAGGCGATCGCGGCGACGAAGGCGAACAATAAGTCTCCGCCGAGCACTTGTGCAAGGAGCGGAGCGGCCATATTTCCGGCCGGATTGGCAGCGATGATGGCGTCAGACCCGACGAAGGCGGCGGCACCAAAACCAAGGAAAATGGTCAATATGTAAAACGCGCCGATGACCCACGTCGCATAGACGACCGATTGACGCGCGGTCGGTGCATCTTTGACCGTAAAGAAACGGATCAAAATATGCGGGAGACCGGCCGTCCCGAGGACGAGCGCCAAGTTGAGCGAAATCGTATCGAGCGGTAGTTTGAATTTGTTGCCCGGATTCAAGAAGCTCTCACCGAGCGGGGTCGCCTTGCTCACTTCCGAGAACATCTTGAAGACGGAGAAGTCGAACTTGGCGAAAACGAGGAACGAGATGATGGCCGTCCCGATCATCAAGAGGACCGCCTTCGTAATTTGAACCCACGACGTGGCCGTCATCCCACCGAAGACAACGTACACCGTCATCAAAATTCCGACGACGACGACGCTCGTCGTGTAAGGGATGCCGAGCAATAGCTCGATGAGCGCACCGGCGCCGACAAGTTGGGCAATCATGTAAAAAATGGAGATGACGATGGCGTTCATCGCGGCGACGCCGCGGACGCGCGGCTTATTGAAGCGAGCGGCAATCATGTCGGCCATCGTGTATTTCCCTAGGTTTCGAAGCGGCTCGGCGACGAGATATAAGACGACGAGGTAGGCGACGAGAAACCCGATTGAATAGAAGAATCCGTCGAAGCCGGCGAGGGCAATCATTCCGGCAATACCGAGGAACGAGGCGGCCGACATATAGTCCCCGGCGATGGCGAGACCGTTTTGAAAACCGGTCAGTCCGCCGTCGGCCGTATAAAAGTCGCTGGCCGTCTTCGTTTTGCGGGCGGCAAAAAATGTGATGACGAGCGTCAATCCGACAATGGCGAGAAACAAGAGTACGGCAGTCAAGTTCATCGTGTTTCCTCCTGCTTAATTTGTTCGACGAGCTCATCGAAGCGACGGGCGCGTCGGCTGTAGAGGACGCAGAACGTCCATGTCATGAAGAACTGGGCGAAGGCGAGTACCCACGCCCATGTGATGTACCCGGCGACTTGATTGTTTAAAAATGTAAAATAACTCGTCGAAACCGGTAACGTAAAATAAAAGATAAGTGAGAAAATAATCGATGGGAGAATGAAGCGGTTCTTCTCCCGCATGAGTTGAATGAACGTCGGACTCTCGACGATCGCCTCAGCAGAACGGCTACTCTCAGTCTGGGTTGCTTGCGTGACGTCATGCATAAGTGTACCTCCTTCATATTCGAGATACGTACATTATAGAAACGAGAATAAAGGAAAAGCTATCCATTTTTTCACTACTGAAATCCAAACGTTATACTAATATTGGTCATACCAATTTATTGTAAGCGTTTTCAATATTGTCTAAATGTTGAACGTTATTCCGTAATAATTAATGCGTGGAAAAATAGTTCTTTAGACTTACTAGTCGTATGACACAATTTACAAACGATGCCATACAAAAAGTCCTCGAAATCGAGGACTACTGTTGAAAATAATGTTTGTATCTCGTCCAATCGATCTGTTCTTGCTCGAGCGCTTTCTTTAAAAACTTGTGGTCGCGTTTCGGTGTCGCGGCGATGTAGCCTTTCACGACGAGTTCGGTCGTCATCTCGTTCGCCCGCGATTCGAGCGCGAACTGTCCGATTTTACCGGCGATTTTCCGAATCGCGACGTCACGGAACAGTTCCGGCACCGGCGTGACGAGCCGGTCCAACAGTGTGCGCGTCTCTGGCGTCCACATGTGCCGGGTGCGGTCGATATAATCGTCTTCGATATCGAGCAGGGACAGCCCGTCCTCTTTTGGCATTCGCTTTAAAAATTTGCGGAACATGAAAAATCCGCCGATGGACATTAAGCCGATCATCACGAAACCCCAAAAGACAATGAAATACATGACCAGACTTTCTGGCATCGTCTTTCCCCCGTTCTATTTACAGTCATTCAAGCTTAGTATACAAAAAACTGTTCGATTGCAAAAGTATCCGCTTTGACTCAGGATGGACGAACCGGGCACATTTCGTTAGAATAGATAGCGTTGCAAAATGAACGAATCAGGAACGTCTTGAATCAGAAAGGATCACATATATGAGCCAATTGAAACACGAAGTAGAAAAACGTCGGATCTTCGGTATCATCTCCCACCCGGATGCCGGTAAGACGACTTTAACAGAAAAACTGCTCCTACACGGAGGGGCCATCCGTGAAGCGGGGACGGTCAAGGCCCGCAAGAACTCAAAACACGCCAAATCCGACTGGATGGAAATCGAGAAGCAGCGTGGCATCTCGGTCACATCTTCGGTCATGCAATTTGTCTATCAGGACAAAGTTGTCTCGATCATGGATACGCCGGGGCATAACGATTTCGGTGAGGACACGTATCGCGTTTTGACGTCGGTCGACAGCGCCGTCATGGTCATCGATGCCGCGAAGGGGATTGAGACGCAGACGAAGAAACTGTTCCAAGTTTGCCGCATGCGTGGAATCCCAATCTTTACGTTCATGAACAAACTCGACCGCCAGGCGAAAGATCCGCTCGAGTTGATGGAAGAACTAGAAGAAGTACTCGGTATGCCTTCAGTCGCCGTCACTTGGCCGATCGGTAGCGGGATGCAGTTCGAAGGGGTGTATGACCGCATCAAGAACGAAGTGCATTTGTTCCGAGGCGACAAGTCGACGCTCACGCTAAACGAAGACGGTGTGAACGACCCGGTGCTCGCCGACTATTTGACGGAAGAGAACTTGACGAACTTACGTGATGAGATTGACCTGTTAGACGGTGCCGGCAACGAGATTGACGTCGAGGCGATTCAACACGGGAAATTGACACCGGTCTTCTTCGGGACGGCCCTCGTCGATTTCGGTGTCACGTCGTTCCTTAACCACTACCTCGACATGTCACCGGCGCCAGAAGCACGCAAATCGAACGTCGGTCCAATCGACCCGACGTCAGAAGAGTTCAGTGGTTTCGTCTTCAAAATCCAGGCGAACATGAACCCGGCCCACCGTGACCGTATCGCGTTCGTGCGCATCTGTTCGGGTGTGTTCGAGCGGGGCATGGATGTGACGCTTACGCGGACGGGCAAGAAAATCAAGCTCAGTCAATCGACACAGCTCATGGCGAACGACCGGGAAACGGTCGACAAAGCGTTCGCCGGAGACGTCATCGGGATTTACGATTCGGGCACGTATCAAATCGGGGACACGATCACGACGGCGAAGCAAAAGATTGCGTTCGAGGCGTTGCCGACGTTCCCGCCAGAGCTGTTCATGCGTGTGTCGCCAATCAACTCCCTCAAGTCGAAGCACTTCCACAAAGGGGTCGAGCAGCTCGCGCAAGAAGGTGCGATTCAGGTGTATCGCAACGAATATAACGAGATTTACCTCGGTGCGGTCGGCCAACTCCAATTCGAAGTGTTCGAGTACCGCTTGAATAACGAGTATGGTGTCGACATCCGCATGGAGCCGGTCTCTTACAGTGTCGCACGTTGGGTGAAGGACAAGGAGTTGAAGGCGCTCAAGCCGTTCCAGGACTCACGTAACATGCTCGTGACGGACCGCTGGGAACGACCGGTGTTCTTGTTTGCCAATGAATTCACGTTCGACCGCTTCAAAGAGCGTTACGAAGACGAACTCACGCTCGTCGATGCGCTCGACGTGAATGCGGAAATCGGTGTAGAGTAAGTTCGGCTGTCAAAGCGATTCCGTTATGGAGTCGCTTTTTTCA
>NZ_JNAA01000018.1:0-116403 GCF_000696055.1 Exiguobacterium sp. AB2 | reverse complement strand
GTTTAGAAAGGATGTGCGCCATGAATGCACATAGTCTAATCAAACTGTTCGAACAGAGCCCGGTCGTCGTCCCGCGTAAATTGTTCACGGACGCACGCCGGCTGGACCTTAGCCCGGTCGAGTTTTGTCTCGTCGTCCACTTGCTCGAACTGACCGGGGAAGGCATCGAGATGCCGCTCCCGAGCGAGCTCGGGGAACGGATGAACGTGGCCGAGCATGAAGCACGTGCCGTCTTGCTCGGTTTGTTGCAAAAAGAATTGATTGCCATCGATGCCTCGGCTGACGTGGAACGATACAGCCTGTTACCGTTGTTCGAAGCGCTCGAGGAGGAGACGGTGACCGTCAAGACGCCGCACGCATTGAATGAGAACTTGATTCATACGTTCGAGCGCGAATTCGGGACGATCACCCCGTTTGAAATCGAGCAAATCGTCGGCTGGCTGACCGAAGACGGGTTTAGCGAAGAGTTGGTGCTGGCCGCCCTTCGGGAAGCAAAACTCCGGAACGTGCGGAATTTCAAGTACATGGATAAAATCTTGCGCGTCTGGCAAGACCATAACGTCCAGTCGCTTGAGGATGTCGTCGAATATCAACGGAGGAACAAATGATGTTGACCCGGACCCAACTAAACGAAGTATCAGACACGATGCGACAGATGTTCCCGGATGCGCACTGTGAGCTGACGCATCGCAATCCGTTCGAGCTTGTCGTCGCCGTCGCGTTATCGGCTCAGGCGACGGACGCGCTCGTCAACAAAGTGACGCCAGGCCTATTCGAGGCGTTCCCGACGGTCGAAGCGATGGCGGCAGCCGACGTCTCGGAAATCGAGTCGCTCATCAAGCGCATCGGATTGTATCGGAACAAAGCGAAGAACGTGAAGGCGCTATCGATGCAAATCGTGACGCTTCATGAAGGGATTGTCCCGGACGACCGGGCGTCGCTCGAGGCGTTGCCTGGCGTCGGTCGCAAGACGGCGAACGTCGTCTTATCGGTCGCGTTCCATGAGCCGGCGTTCGCCGTCGATACGCACGTCGAGCGCGTCTCGAAACGACTCGGGATTTGTCGCTGGAAAGACAACGTCCGTCAAGTCGAGGACACGCTCATGAAAAAGTTCCCGCGTGAGGAGTGGTCGCAGCTGCATCATCAGTTCATCTTCTTTGGACGGTATCACTGTAAGGCGCAACGCCCGGCTTGTGAGACGTGCCCGCTCCTGCACATGTGCCGGGAAGGGAAAAAGCGGATGAAGTCGATAAAAGCGACGTAAAAACTGCCCCGTAGCTAACGCTACGAGGCAGTTTTTTAGTGGTTCCACGGATGGTCGCTCCATTCGCGGCGCTTTTTCGTGATCGGGACTTTTTTGAAGCCCCAGTTTCGGAAGTCTTGGTCTGGACTTTCTTTACGGATGTAAATCTTGTCCTTGATTGCTTTAAAGATGCGATTCTCATCCCCATAATGGACGAACCGCGGTTTGACTTCGATGACCCCGCGGCGGACGCGCGAGAGCGGCAGACAGACGAGGTCTGCGATTTCGAGCCCGGACTGATAAATCGTGTTTTGTTTCTCGGAGAAGATGAAGCCTTTGATTTTTTGTCGACTCTTTTCGACATCGAGGTGGACCGTCCCTGAGTTGAAAATGTCAAAAAACGCCTTTTGAATGAGTAGATTCTGGTAATCGTCACGCGATTCGAGCACGACGCGGGCACTGACCGCTTCGGTCTCTTCAAGAAATGCGTAAAACGACTTCATCAAATGCGCGAACGCGACGACGTAAGGGTCTTTCGGTGTCGAGTAGAAGTCTTGTAACTTCTGTTTATCGACTTCGACGCTGACGATTGTACAGTCGATGTCACGCAAGAAGTCCGGTAACTTGTTCCAAAAGTCACGGAGCATATCGATCGTGATCCCATCCTCTTTTCCGTAAGGATGCTCGGCCTTTAAAATCTCTTTTAGGTGAAGCGGGATGTTTTCCGTTTTGAACACGTCTCGCTTGAACGCGTGAAGACGACGTTTCAGCTCGCACGGTATTCCGGCCTCGTCGGCGTCAATCGCATACTTGTATTCCATGAGGACACCCGTCAAATTAAATTGCGTATTTCCCTTCGGTGTACCCGTCTCATCGACGAACATCACGTACTTCTTTCCGTTATCCATCGTACCCCTCCAACACAGCTTTATCTCTTTCATCTCAAGCGCCTCTATTTTTTTAAAAGTTTCATCAATCTCGTTTATCGGATTGATGAAAGGGTTAACTAGTAGAAGACTTATTGTAGAAAAGTATTTAGTAGCATGATAACAAGCTTGTGTCAATTTGACTACACAATACACTACATACTAGTTTAACATACAAGAGTTTGGTACGATATGCATTGCGGAAAATCCACGAGACAGTCGAGCGACAGAACTCGACAATCAGACCTTAGACGGAAGGAACGAGTGGGCCAAGCTGCTAAAATGAGTTGTAGGGGTGACGACATGTTCCACTATCCGAACGGAAAGAAAGCAACGACGAACAGTCAGGCACCGATTCGATCCGAGCGTCCAACGTATTCGAACCGAGGCATGAACTTAGAGACGCTGCTCAACGAGACGAACGAGTATTATCGAATCCACGGCAAGGCGGTCATCCATAAGAAACCGACACCGCTTCAAATCGTCAAAGTCGACTATCCGAAACGGAGCGCCGCGAAAGTGACGGAAGCGTATTTCAAACAAGCGTCGACGACCGACTATAACGGGGTGTATCGCGGCAAATATATCGATTTCGAAGCGAAAGAGACGAACAATAAGACGTCGTTCCCACTCGGTAACTTTCATGACCATCAAATCACACACATGCGTGATTGTATGAAACATGGAGGGATTTGCTTTGTCATCATCCGGTTTAGCCGCTATAATACGCAATATGTGCTGTCAGCAGACCAGTTGTTAGACTGGTGGGCACAACGTGAGACGGGACGAAAATCAATCCCGCTCAGCTTCATTGAACAACATGCAATCGAAGTTCCAACCCGGGCGATGCCGGCCGTCGATTATTTGGCGGCACTGGAAGCATGGCTCGATTGAAATAGAAGGAGTGAATCGTGAATGGAACGAAGTCGAGTGGCACGTCGGCAAGACACGACGACCAATAAACGTAAACAGACGACGAAACAGTCAAAACCGAAAACGAAGAAGCCGATCTGGCGCCGTATTCTTTTACTCGCAACATTACTATTCATTATCGGCGTTGTCGCGGCGGGCGCGTATACCGCCTATGCAATCGCGACCGCACCACCGCTCGACGAAGAGAAGTTGGTGAAGACGTATCCGATTCAACTGATCTCATCGAACGGGGAACCGCTCGAAAGCGGCCAAGTTCGCGAATACGTGTCAATCAATGATATCTCTGAAGTGATGCAACAAGCGGTCGTCTCGATTGAAGACCGTCGTTTCTACGAACATAACGGAATCGACATCCGCCGAATCGGCGGGGCGGTCCTCGCCAACTTGACGAGCGGGTTCGGGTCCGAGGGTGGCTCGACGATCACGCAACAACTGATCAAACAATCGATGCTCACGAGTGAGAAGAGTATGAAGCGGAAGATTCAAGAGCAATGGCTCGCCATCAAACTCGAACGTGAATATTCAAAAGAGCAGATTCTCGAAATGTACTTGAACATCAACTATTACGGTTCAGGCGGATACGGGGTACAGTCGGCTTCAAAGGCTTACTTCAACAAGCCTGTATCGGAAGTGAACTATCAGGAAGCGGCAATCCTCGCCGGTCTGCCACAGCGTCCGAGCGCATATGACCCAATCAGTGGTGACCAAGAACTGACGCGTTATCGTCAAGAGCAAGTGCTCGCCGCGATGAAGCGTGACGGTCATATCACGGAAGAGCAATACAATGAAGCGCTCAACGTCGAGATCGCGGACGTCATCTCGCCGGCACCACAGACGGACGGCGAGTCGTACACGCGTGCGATTTATGCGCGCGTCCAAGCCGAGCTCGAGGAAGACTATGGCCTCGAACAGGCAGACATTTATGGCACAGGGCTCAAAGTGTATACGTCAATCGATAAAGACTTGCATACGAAGTTCAACAACGACATCAAATCGAACAACGTCGATTTCATGAACGTCGAAAACGTCTTCCCGGAAGACCTACGGATGGGGGCGACCGTCCTCAACACGAAGACAGGTGAAATCGTCGCCTTGATTGACAGCCAACAGGCGGAGCAAGGCGATAAGAACTATCGTGACTTCTCACGCGAAAAGCGCCAAATCGGGTCGACGGCGAAACCGTTCTTCGACTACGGCCCTGGGATTGAGAACGGCCAATGGTCGACGGGGAAAGTACTCCGTGACGCCGCATTTGAAGAAGGCGAATGGAACCCTGGGAACTATTATCAAGGATTCCGTGGCAACAACACGATGCGTTATTTCTTGACAATCTCAGCGAACACACCGGCCGTCCGCGCCTTTTATGAAGTACGGGACGAGTTCGGTCAAGATGCAATCAAATCGTTCGTCGAAAACGTCGGAATCGAACCGTCGATGTCTGGCGACGAGATGAACGCCTCGAACGCACTCGGTACGGCCGAGGCGAACACGACGCAGATGGCGGCCGCCTACGCCGCACTCGGGACGAACGGGATGTATACGAAGCCGCACTTGATTCAAAAAATCGAGTTCAATGACGGCTCGACGATCAACTCGCCGGTGAAAGCGAAACAGGCGATGGAAGACTATACGGCGTACATGCTCACAGACATGCTCCGTGACGTCGTCAGCACCTCAATCGGGACGTATGAACCAGGTGCCTTCCCGTATGACGTCGCCGGTAAGACCGGTACGACGAACAAAGATATGGATAAATGGTTCGCCGGCTATACGACCGACTACTCGATTGCCGTCTGGACTGGTCGTTCAAATGGAACACCGGCAACACTCATGAGACCGAACTACGCGCAGTACTACTTCGAGTATATGATGCAAGAAGTGACGAACGCGAACGGTCGTCCGGCAGCGTTCCAGCAACCGGAGTCGGTATTGTCGCTCGGGAACGAGCTGTACGTCAAAGGGACGAAACCGAAAGACCTCGAGCCGGACAAGCTTCCGGCACCGACCGGCGCGTCGATCAATTACGATATCCCGGCGGATCGCGGCACGTTGACATGGTCGTATAATACGGAAGCGGTGCAAGCGGACGGGTATCAAAACCTTTCGTTCACCGTGACGGAGAAACGACCGGACGGAAGTGAGCGCGTCGTCGCCACGACGTCAGACACGAGTGTCGACATCTCTGGTCTGACGAACGGGACGACCACGTTTACGATTGTCGCGACGGCGACGAATCCGCTCGTCGGCGAGCAACAGTCGAGCCCGCTTCAAACCCAGTATACGGTTCAACGTAATCAAGAACCGGCTGAAGAAGAAGAGGAACCGGAAACGGAACAGCCGGCTGAAGAGCCGACCGAAGAGGAACAGTCGAACGACAATAACGGGAACGGTAACAACGGCAATAATAACGGCAACAATGGCAATAACGGCAACAACAGCGACTCGGGAGAGACGACGGAAGAACCGGCAACGGAGGAAGAACCGGCAACGGAGGAAGAACCTCCAGCGGAAGAAGAGTCGGGAACAGACCTTGAACGGCAGTCCAACTCAGAATCGTCTGACTCAAACGAGAACCGCGGCAATGGGAACGGTGGACGTGAGAACGGAAACAGTGACCGCAACAATGAATAACACGCACAGGGCGATTGAAATCGCCCTGTTTTTCTGTTCCGTTTGCTATAATGAAAAGAAAGCGAATAGGATGGTGACAAATGGTACAACTCTCTCTTAAACGTAAGATGAAAGTGTTATTTGTAATCGATCGACTGCAAGAGGATGACGAAGGTCTCCCGCTTCACGGTGTCAACGGTTTGAAGATGGGACGCCTCCTCCTCGGGGAGTCCATCCCGTTTGGACGTTTGTTGGATGATCGAGACGTCGCGCTCGCGGCGGGCCATTCGCATTTAAAACGAATCGGGATCGAGACGATGTTTCTCGGTGACGAACGATTTTATCCTGAACTATTGCGCGGAAAACGTCGTGCGCTCGTGGCGCACGATGACTACTATAAAGCGGTGCAACGCTACACGAAACATTTACAGGCGGTCCATTCGAAATGCACGAAGCTACATACCATCGTCCTGTTCGGCCGATCGACGCATCTGTTATATGACGATGCGATCAAGCGCCTCGAGGAAGAGAACGAACATGTGGCGGCCGCATTCAACACGATGGAAGTGCTCCGGTTGCCGGCCGTTCATCGCCTCGTTCGCGACGAGCGGATCGGGCAAGTGAAAGACATCGTGGAGCGTCTTGCACCTTCGAATTCTTGATAGGAGAAGGTGAGTTTATGCGAAAGAAGCGTTCCGTCGAAGAGATGATTGAAACGCTCAAGACCGACCCGGGCTTCAATAGTCATGTCACGAACTGGCATACGGTCGACGCCCGTCCCGCAAAGTTCGCGGACATTCCGGCAAGCGTTCCACGCGACCTCGTGCGCGTCTTGAACGAGCGCGGCATCGACAAGTTGTACACACACCAAGCCGAAGCGATTAAACAGACGGCACGCGGCCATTCCACGGTCGTCGTCACCCCGACCGCTTCGGGGAAAACGCTCTGTTACAATTTGCCGGTGCTCTCAAAAATGATTGAGAAGCCGACGGCCCGGGCGCTTTATTTATATCCGACCAAAGCGCTCGCTCAAGATCAAAACACCGACCTCATGTCGATGGTCGAGGCGCTCGAAGGCGACTTGCGCTGCTTCACCTATGACGGGGATACGGCACCGGCAGCTCGGACGAAAGTACGTGATGCCGGTAACATTGTCATCACAAATCCAGACATGCTCCATTCGGGCATCTTGCCGCACCATACGAAGTGGATTCGCTTGTTCGAGAACTTGGAGTATATCGTCGTCGATGAGCTTCATACGTACCGCGGCGTATTCGGCAGTCACGTCGCGAACGTCTTCCGACGGCTGAAGCGGATTTGCGCCTATTACGGGAGCCATCCGAAGTGGATCATGACGTCGGCGACGATTGCGAACCCGGTCGAGTTGGCCGAACGGTTGACCGAGGAAGATGTCGTCCTCGTCGACCAAAACGGTGCGCCACAAGGAAAGAAGCATTTAATTTTCTATAACCCGCCTGTCGTCAATGAGGCGCTCGGCATCCGCCGTAGCGCCACGCTCGAGACGAAGCGGATCGCGTCAAAGCTCGTCGAGGCCGACATTCAAACGATCGTTTTCGCCCGCTCCCGCGTCCGCGTCGAGGTGCTGTTGACGTATCTCCAAGAGTTGACACGGCGTGAGCTCGGACCGAAGTCGATTGTCGGATATCGCGGCGGCTATTTGCCGTCCGAACGCCGTGAAATCGAACGCCGGCTCCGCGACGGGGAGATTCGAGCGGTCGTCTCGACGAACGCGCTCGAACTCGGCGTCGATATCGGGCAATTGGAAGCGTGTGTCTTGAACGGGTATCCCGGTACCGTCGCCTCGCTTTGGCAACAAGCCGGACGGGCCGGCCGACGCCATTCGGAGTCGCTCGTCATCTTCGTCGCCTCGTCGTCCTCGCTCGACCAGCTCGTCGTCGAGCAACCCGATTTGATTTTGGATCGTTCACCGGAGGCGGCGCGACTCGACCCGAACAATCTCATCATCCTCGTCGATCATTTGAAGTGTGCGGCGTTCGAGTTGCCGTTCCATAAAGGAGAACGGTTCGGGACGGTCGACACGGAAGACATCCTCGATTTCTTGACGGACGCCCAAGTCCTCCATGAGCGGGCCGATAAGTACTACTGGATGACGGATTCGTTCCCGGCCCACGAGATTTCACTCCGTACGTCGGATCAGGAAAACGTCGTCATCGTCGACCAGACGGCCAAACACGCCGTCATCGGCGAGATGGATACGTTCAGCGCGATGACGTTGTTGCATGACGAAGCCATTTATTTGCATGGTGCCGAACAATATCAAGTCGAAAAGCTCGACTTCGAAGAGAAGAAGGCGTACGTGCGGCAAGTCGATGTCGATTATTACACCGACGCGAACTTGGCTGTCGAACTGAAAGTGCTAGAAGAGAACAAATCGGACGGAGTGAAGACGTTTGGCGAGGTTTCGGTCATCGCGATGGCCACGTTGTTCAAAAAAATCAAGTTCGGGACGCATGAGAATATCGGATCTGGCCCGATTCATCTGCCGGAACGCGAGCTACACACGACGGCGACTTGGTTCACGCTCGATGAGCGCTACGCATACTCGGAAGCTGATATGGAAGACCAGCTCGAGGCGGTGAGTGACTTGTTACGCCGTCTCGCCCCGTTATATCTCATGTGTGACAGCCATGACTTGTTCACGACGCTTCAAATGAAGGCGACCCATACGTCGAAACCGACCGTCTTCCTGTATGACCGTTATCCGGGCGGAATCGGGTTGAGCGAGGCGCTCTATCGTGACGCCGACGCTGTCCTTGAGGCGGCAGTGCGCACCGTCGAGGATTGCCCTTGTGCGAGCGGCTGTCCGAGTTGTGTCGGGATGGTCGGCTACGGGGACTTCAAACAGCAGGTCGTCAATCAGTTGCATGCCTTGAAAGGAACGATATGAAAGCAAAATTAGCACGTTTGATTAAAACGACAGAACCGAAACAACAAATCGAAACGCCTGATGATGTCGAACAAGCGAAATGGAAGGCGCTCGGTGGGGAGATTTTGACGTTCGAAAAAGAATGGTGCGTCCGCTTGAAAGAGATGTATCCGCTCGAGTCGATGTATCACGACTTCACATATGGAGAAGCCCGACGAGCCGTCCGTGAGGCGACGCATCCGTTTTTTGCGGTGGACGTCCCGACCGATCGCGTGCTGTTCATGGATACGGAGACGACCGGGCTACGAGGGTCGGGGACGTCCATCTTTTTAATCGGGTTTGCCCGCATCCATGAAGGGCATCTCGAGATGGTGCAGTATGTGTTGCCCCACCCGGCGTTTGAGACGGCGTTTTATTATCATTTCTTGAACGATATCGGTGATGAGGTCCGCTTCGTCACCTATAACGGAAAGTCGTTTGACTGGCCGCAAATCAAGACACGCCATACGTTCGTGAAGTCGAAAGTGAAGGAACTCCCAGCAGTCGGACACGTCGATTTGTTGCACGCATCGAGACGGCTGTTAAAACCGACGCTCGAATCTGTTTCGTTGAAGGCGGTCGAAGCCCACTTCGGGCATGAACGCGTTGACGACTTACCGGGCTTTTTGGCCCCGATGCATTATTTTCAATACGTGAAAGAACGAGAACCGGACATTTTACGTCCGGTCATCGAACACCATCATGCCGACTGTTTGAGCCTCGTTTCGCTCTACACCCGCCTCACGCATCTCGTCGAAGGCGATGGGTTAATGTTCGGGGAAGAGCGGGCGCACTGGTTGAGCGACCTCGGAAATGAGGATGCGGCCTTGAAGACGTACGCGCAACTCGATAACCCGTCGAAACTGGCGAAAATGCGTCAGGCGATGCTTTTAAAGCGCACCGGTAAAATCGACGAGGCGTTGCCGTTGTTTGAACAAGTCGGTTCCATCGAATCGCTAACGGAACTCGCCAAGCATGCTGAGCATCAGACAAAAGACATCGACCGCGCCATCGTCTATACGAATCGTGCCCTCGAACTCGTCGAAGCAAGGCGGACGGTGTTGAAGCAGACGGCATTCCGTGCCCAACGTGAATTACAACACCGGCTCGCCCGGTTAGAAAGGAAGCGCTTATGAAAGTCGTCGCGATTACCGGTTATCGCCCGCATGAGCTAGGAATCTTCAAAGCCGACCATCCAGGGATCGAAATCATTCAGGAGGCGTATCGCCGCAAAATCGTAGAGGCGATTGAGCTTGGTGGGGAATGGTTCATCTTTAGTGGGACAAACGGTTGTGAATTGTGGGCTGGACAAGTATTGTTAGAGTTAAGAAAAACGTATCCAATCAAGATTGCCGTATTTCCTCCATTTTTGGAAATGGAGGAGCGGTATAAGCCGTATGAGCAGGAGCTGTTCATCCAACTTCAGCTCGAAGCGGATTTCTTTGAGCCGTTGACCCAACGTCCGTATGAGGACCCGAGCCAACTTCGGGCAAAAACTGCATTCTTTTTGGATAAAGCAGCAGGACTCATCAGCTTGTTTGACGAAGAGACGGGGGGAAGCCCTCGATTTCTCGTCGAAGGGGCAAAACGGAAACAGCATATGGAGCTATTCTTGATTACACCTGAGGACTTACGGGTCATTGAAGAAGAAAAACAATGGGAACAACAATGGGAGTGAAGACGATGCAAACGGAATTAACAGCAGAAGCGATTTATAAACAAGAATTCAAGACAGCCCTCCGTGGGTATTCGCAAGAAGAGGTCGACCAATTTCTCGACGTCGTCATCCGTGACTATGAGAAGATGGCGAAAGAAATCGAACGCTTACGTCAAGAGAATGAGTCGCTCCGCCGCGGATCGAGCGATCAAGCCGAACCGGTGAAAGCGTCACAACCGGTCGCCTCGAACTATGATATGCTGCGACGTATTTCAAACTTGGAAAAAGCCGTCTTCGGCAAGCAAGTCGGACCGAGCGAATAAGGAAAGGAGGTGGATGCGATGTTGCACGTGTTGACGGCCGCACCGAAAGAACCGGAAAAACGACAGACGAAAGGATTGTTCCGCACGAAAGTGGAAGTGATTGAACCGGCTAAATCGTACACTGAGGAGCTTGTCGAGATTTTACGGCAAACGTGCCGGTTTGATTGGATGATGATTGAGCATGTCGAGATGGATGCAACGTTGTTCGACTACGTCCTCGTCGGGCCAAAAGGTGTGTTTTTGGTTCAAGTCAATCGGACGACTTCGGCCGTTCACATGTCGAATCGGGAATGCCGTCACGAGACGTCGCTCGGTTGGAAGACCATCCACCCACATCCGATTCAAGAGCTCGATGGTATCACGAAACAAATCCGTGGTCGTTTGAAAAGACAGTGCGGACAAGCCGTGCCGGTCACGTCGTTCCTGATTTTCCCCGAGACGAGCCGACTGAAGGTCGAACGACTTCGCGCGAACTGCGCATCGTCGTTCGAAATCGTCGACGACGTCATCTCTAAGACGAAGCTCGAACTGTTGACGGAGCCGACCATCAAACAAATCGCGTACTATTGTTCAGAGCGACAAGTACATAAATAAACACCCTATCGCAACCGGGCCTCTTGAGCCCGCTGCGATAGGGTGTTGTTTTATTTGAGCAATTTCCGCGCCGCGGCCTCATCTTTTCGATGTACGAAAAGCGCGACCCGGTCGTCTAAGTTTTTAGCGAGCGGTCGAAACAACCGTCCCGTCGGCAAGCCTTGTTCGACCCGACACTCGATGCCTTTCTCGGTCAAGTACGCATAATCCTCGAGCAATGCCTCGCCTTGTTTCCCGAACGCCTCGCCAAAACGGACCCAACGTATGTTCCGAATCGTGCGAACCGCTACGAGAATGACAAATAACGTACCGAGCACGACAATCATTAAAGTCCTAACATCAGTCCAAACCATATCCACAGCTTCCACCCCTTCTTTACAATAGTTTATCGAGGTCGACGGTTGAAAGCAACCGACTTTCCCCGGTATACTCAAAGAAGAAGAGGGGGATTTTGTGAAAACGTCTATTCAATCACGCCGCGAGGCGGTTCAACTGCTCGAGAAGGAACATGTGCTCTATATCCGAATCCATAACGGTCAGACCGGGATGATCAAGTCGACGGCGGAAGGGATTATCGTCGCCATCCCAAACAGCGAGACGAATAAGGTCGATTTCCGAAAACTTGAAGACATCGAGGCGTTCGAGGCGTTTTATGATTTGACGCTCTCTGCCCCGGGCATCTTGTATTACAACAAAGAAACGCTCGACTCCAATTGAGAGTCGAGCGTTTCTGCGTCATGCGAACGGGAGCCAGTCGCTCATCTTCTCTTGGAGCGGAGCGAGACGTAAATGCCGTTGCTTATGGAGGAGATAGCCGTCCGGGCGGATGACGAGGACGCCTCGTCGCATGAAGAACGACTTGGCGAGTTCGTTGCCCTGGTCGAAGAAGGGACGGCTCGTCTTCGACAGCGTGATGATTTGGAAAAAGGATTGATGCTCATTCAAATAGTCGTACAGTGCTGCCGAATCGCGGGACCCATCATCGAGGACGAGTACTTGGAACCGTCCGTCCGCGACTTCTGAAATCTTCTGGCGCATCCCGTCATCCGTTCGAATCATTTCGATTTCAGGGAAGATTTTCCCTTCCGCGACTCGTTGAAACGGGATTCGGGAGTGGGACGGATACGAGAGATGGAGCTGGGCAATTCGTTCCGTGATCTTTTGGTTGATTAAGTTGACGCGGGTGAAGACGTCCGCAACGAGCGCTTGAAACGGCAAAAGCATCGGTAACGTCGTCTGCAACACTTCGGTCGCGACGTTCGTCGTCTGCAGGACGTTCCGCGCGACGTGTTCCCGTTCGTCCCGATACGTCGAAACGACACCAAAAGAGGCACCGGCCTTCAGGTGGAGCCATAGTCTCCAACCGAGGTTGAACGAGTCGGCAATCCCGGTGTTCATCCCTTGCCCGCCGACAGGTGAGTTGATGTGTGCCGCATCCCCCATCAAGATGACCCGGTTATGAATGAACGCGTCCACCATCCGGTTGTGAACCCGGAACAAGGAGAACCATTCGACTTCATCGATTTCGACGGGCATATGGCTCCGTTGTTCGACCAATTCACGTAATTTTGACTCGTCGAACGATTCGTCGTTTGCGAGGTTCCCGGTGATTCGAATCGTATCGTCTGTCAACGGGAACACTTCTAGCACCCCACGGTTTGAAAAGAAGATATGCACTTCCTCACGTGAGATATTCCATCTCGCCTTCATGTCCGCGAGCACCCAAGACTCTTTGAACGATTTGCCGCTGAACGGCAAGGCGAGCATCCGACGAATCGAGCTGTTCGCACCGTCGGCCGCGACGACGTACTTCGCTTCAATCGTCCGCGGGGTGTCGCCCTCGAGATGGGCGAGTACACGTGACGGATAATGGGTGAGCGAGATGAGCGACTCACCTCGTCGCACGAAGTGGCCGTGACGATTGAGCGCTTGTTCAAGAATCGCTTCCGTTTCATTCTGACGAAGCAGCGTCACGAACGGGTAAGGGGTGACAAGCCTTGAAAACTCTAGCTTGGCCGTCCACTGCCCGGAAAAGTAAAGGTTTCCTTTCTCGATCGTGCGAGCGCGATCGAGCACCTCTTTAGCGACGTCGAGCCGTGAGAACACCTCAATCGTCCGCGGTTGAATCCCGATTGCCCGCGAATTGTTCGACGGGGTCGTCTTGCGGTCGATAATCTCGAACGAGATCCCATAACGAGCAAGGGTCAAAGCGAGGGTGAGGCCGGTCGGGCCCGCACCGACAATCAATACGTCTACTTGTTGGTCCACATCTACCATCTCCTATCGTTAATATTGATATTTCCGACATTGGGCACGTTTAAACGAGGAGACAACGGTGGAAGTGTAGAAAACATAAGGAGTGAGGAGACTCGGAATGAAGGATTCGTCAATTAATGAAACTCAGCTGCGTGACAGCTTCTCAATGGAAGAGAATTATGAACAGACGGCGGCGGTCTTAATTCCGTTAACCGAAGTCGATGGGGTGTGGCACGTCGTCTTTGAAGTCCGTGCTCATACGATGCGGCGACAACCAGGAGAAATCGCGTTCCCGGGCGGGCGGTTGGACCAAGGGGAGACGCCGCTTGAAGCCGCCATCCGTGAAACGAGCGAAGAGTTGACGCTCCCGCAGGCAGACATCGAAGTCATCGGCCGTCTGCAACCGCTTGCGACGCCGCATCGTCAATTGATTTATCCGTTCGTCGGGATCATCCCTGTCGTGCCGGACGTCAAGCTGACAGATGAAGTCGACCATCTCTTCACGGTCCCGGTCGAAACGTTGCTTTACATCGACCCGTTCCACGGCGAGATGGAGTGGACGATGAATCCGGATCAAAATATTCCGTTTGACCGGATGGCGAATGCTAAAGCGTACGAAAAACGGGTAATTAAAATGAGAGAACCTTTTTATGAACATGAGGACTACATTATTTGGGGACTTACTGGAAAAATATTGTCACAATTCATTAAACACATAAAAGAAAACGTATTCAAACGGATATAATTTCGTTATAATGATAGAAACAAATTTAAGATTGGAAGTGAATGGGTGTGTCTGTAGAATTCGTTGTGGGTGATATCGTAAAATCAACGCGTGAAGGATGGGTCGCGGAAGTGACTGCCGTACTGACCAATACAGTCATCGGGGACGTTTCCATCATGGAAGAATTTCAACAGTTAGGACTTGAATTTGAAAAACAAGTTTTACTCAAATCAGAATTGGAATTGATTGAACGCGCTAGCTGACCTTTGATCCGAAAGGGATGATTCCGGTGTCCATTGACAAAAAAGTACGTGAATGGAAAGAGGCTGGGTTGTTGGATGAAGCGACGGGGCAACGGCTCGTCGATTATGAACATGAACGGTTGGCGGTACGTGACAAGCGAGAACACAACCCGCCAATCCTCGTGATCATCGGTTCGATTTTACTTGCGCTCAGTCTGTTCAGTTTTGTCGCTGCGAATTGGCAGGCCATCCCGGACCTTCTAAAAGTGGCGATTTTTCTCGTCATCATGGTCGGCATGTATGTGGCGGCCGAACAAGTGAAGACACGGGCACAGCGCTTTGTGACATTGTTCCTTGTCCTCGGCATCGTCTTCTTCGTTGCGACAATGATCGTCATCTTCACGACGTATAACTTGTCCTCGCAACTCCCGCTCTTGTTTTGGCTCATGTTCGGTGTCGCCGTGTTGCATCGGCTCATCTATCAACATCCGATTTTCACGTTCATCGCGGCACTCGGAGGGTTTATGGCGATTACGAACAGCTTTCAAGGCATCGGCTTGACGCTCATCTTGCTCGGTCTCATCATCACGTGGGTTTGGTTCCACTACACCAATCATGAGCTTGACCGCATCTTCGCGTGGTTTGGTTTCTACGGCCTTCTCATCATAATCGGACAATACGCGAACTATGAGGGTCGCTTTTGGCCGTTATGGGCGCTCGTCATCATGCATGTGCTGTTTCTCATCTATCGTGAACGTGCGCAATGGAACTATTTGTACTTGTTCGTCGCAGCAATCCTCTCGATTGGCTATCTCATCAATGCGACGGAAGGATGGCTGTCCCAGCGTCCACCGTCCGTCATTGAAGCGACGGTCCTATCGGCCGCTCTCGTCGGGATTTATTTGTTGCACCGACGCCCTGAACTGATGTGGGTGAGTCTGCTTGCTGTCATCCCGTTCTCATTATTCAACGATTCAGGTATTCTGCTCGCCGTCCTACTCGAAGTCGTCGCGCTCGGTTACCTCGTCTGGCAAGACCATCAACGTAAACCGATTGTGCTCGCTTTCATCTATTTTTTAATCGTTCAAATGACGATTTACTTCATTTACGTGTGGGATCGTCTCGACATCTCGCTCTTCTTCTTGATCGGGGCGCTCATCGTATTCGGATTGTCGCTCGCTCTGTGGTGGCGTAACCGGACGAGAGGGGATGTACGGACATGAAACGCATGACACCTTGGCTCTTACCGATTATACAAGTGCTCATCGCCGTCGGATTCGTCTTGCTCGTCTATGCGGTCTCGTGGTTCGGTCAGACGTATACGTTCAAGGCGACTTCTTATGAGCCGTATGACCCGTTTTTCGGGGACTCGATTTATTTAGAGTATGACGCGTTCGAAGGACGTCAAGACGTCGAATCTGGTACCGTCTATGTGACGTTCAAAGCCGGAGAGGACGGATATGCGACGGTTGACCGCGTCAGTTCGAGACCGTTCTTCGGCGGGATTCGAGCGAACTATTTCGATCGCCGAGTTTATGTCGACGATTTGAGCTCTTATCGAGTGACGGACGATGAAGCCGACTTGATCCGAGGCGCGAAAACGTTCGAAGTCGACGTCGATATCGCTCCTTGGGGGATGGTCCGAGCTCATGAGTTGCGGCCAATCGAAGCCGAATAAGTTTTGCAAACAGATTACAGATTCGTTACACGCCTTGTTGTAACGGTTCTGTATTTTTTTAATGCGATGGCTTCGCGACGCCGTTTTATATAAATATTACAATCTGTAACGATTTTAAAAGTCATATGTCAGGAATATTTCACTTCGGTATGAATCATACACGTGTGCGACCAATCATGGTAAATTAACATCTGTTCGTTACATAATGCGAAAGGTGCTAATCAACCATGAATCAATTCATTAAATATATGATCGTCCTTTTCATCTCCATGACAGGCGTATTCGCCGTCGCGTCCGCAACTGAAGCCGCGCAAATCGGAATCGGCACGGAACAAAAGATTGTCCAAAACCCGCTGGAACTAGAACGCCAAGCGATGGAACGTGAAGCGGAACAGAAGCGACAGCGTGAGGCGCAGCTCGCAGAAGAGAAACGTCGCGCAGCGGAGCAAGCGAAACGTGAGGCTGAACGAGCGAAGCGAGTAGCTGAAGAGGAAGCTGAGCGTGAGGCGAAACAGGCTGCAGAAAAAGCGGCGAAAGAAGCCGAAGCTGCACGTGCTGAGAAAGAAGAAGCAAAAGCGGAGGCGGCTCCAAGCGCGCGGCCGGTCTCGATGAAAGTCGCAACGAACGTCCTGCAAGTCGAATCGACCGCCTACACGAACGATGCCGCTGACAACGGTACTTACAGCGGCCGTGTCTTGACGGCAACGGGCCATGACGTGACCGACTCGATTTACTACAACGGTATGCGGATCATCGCTGTCGACCCTTCGGTCATCCCACTCGGCTCAGTCGTACACCTTGAAGGGATCGGAGATGCGATCGCGCTCGATACGGGCGGTCGAATCAAAGGAAACATTGTCGATTTGCTCGTCGATACGAAAGATGAAGCCATCCAATGGGGTCGTCGTCATATCCAAGTCACCATCAACTAAATCGACCAAGACAGGTTCTTCCATCCGGGAGAACCTTTTGTTGTTTAAAAGAGCCGTTATTCGGGCAAACTAATATTTGACTTTCCATAACAGGAATGAGCCGAGGAGGGATTGTGTTGATAGAATTTCAAAATGTTTCCAAGCGTTACGACGATGGGACATTGGCCGTGAAAGACTTGGATTTGACGGTACAAAAAGGGGAGATCTTCGTATTGATCGGGCCGTCAGGATGTGGCAAGACGACGACGATGAAAATGGTGAATCGTCTCATCGATCATACGGATGGTAAAATCCTGATTGACGGGAAAGAGATTTATCAGTTCGATATTTACGAACTGCGTCGCAATATCGGCTATGTGCTCCAGCAGATTGCCTTATTCCCTCATTTAACGGTAGAAGAAAACATCTCGGTCGTTCCCGACTTATTGAAATGGCCGAAACAAAAAACGAAAGATCGCGTCACGGAACTGATGAATATCGCCGGACTCGACCCGGTGCTCCGTGATAAAAAACCGACCGAACTATCCGGTGGTCAACAACAACGTGTCGGTGTACTGCGGGCGCTTGCGGCTGACCCTGAAGTCATTCTCATGGATGAGCCGTTCTCGGCGCTTGACCCGATCAGTCGGGGGCAGCTTCAAGATGACGTCAAACGGTTGAACGATGAACTCGGAAAGACGATCTTGTTCGTCACCCACGACATCGAAGAAGCGATGAAACTCGGTGACCGGATCGCGCTCATGCGGGACGGACAACTCGTCGTCGTCGGAACACCGGCTGAGATTCGTGCTAGCGACGACCCGTTCGTGCTTGAATTTACTCAACGAAGAAGAGGTGAGGTCGATGCTTGAAACGTTTCAAAATCGACGTGGAGAACTGATTGAAGCGCTCGTCGAGCATTTACAACTATCGGTCGTCTCGCTTTTGATTGCTGTTTTGATTGCTGTTCCACTCGGGATTTGGCTGACGCGGCGCAAAAAAGTCGCGGAGACGGCAATCGGCGTCACAGCCGTCATCCAGACGATTCCATCCTTGGCGTTACTCGGTCTCATGATTCCACTCGTCGGCATCGGGGCGTTACCAGCCACGATCGCCCTCGTGTTGTATGCGCTACTGCCGATTCTTCGCAATACGTTCACCGGGTTGAATGAAGTGGATAAATCCCTCCTCGAGGCGGCCCGCGCCTGCGGGATGAAGCCGAACCAAAGTTTGATGAAAGTGGAACTCCCGCTCGCCCTCCCCGTCATCATGGCCGGGATTCGGACGGCGATGGTCCTCATCGTCGGGACGGCCACACTCGCGGCGCTCGTCGGGGCGGGTGGGCTCGGGACGCTCATCTTGCTCGGGATCAACCGAAATGATAATTACTTGATTTTGCTCGGGGCAATCCCCGCTGCAATCCTCGCGCTCTTGTTTGATTTCTTACTACGTCAGATGGAAGGTGCGACGGCGACACGTAATCGGACGAAACTGATTGCCGTCTCGGCGGTTCTCGCGCTCATCATCGCGGCACCACTCGCGTTCGGACGCACCCAGCAGACCGACCTCGTCGTGGCTGGGAAGCTAGGCCCTGAGCCGGAGATTTTGATGAATATGTACAAGTTGCTCATTGAGGAAGAGACGGACCTGAGCGTCTCGGTCCGCCCGAACTTTGGTGAGACGACGTTCGTCTGGGGCGCTCTTCGAAGTGGAGATGTCGATATCTATCCTGAATTCACGGGAACGGTACTCGCGAGCCTCGTCAATGAGACACCGAACTCGAACGACGCACAAGAAGTGTATGAACAAGCACGCGACGCCCTCGCCGATGACGGGTACGTGTTACTCGAACCGATGCAGTTCAACAATACGTATGCCATCGCGATTCCTCGTGACTATGCAGAGTCGGAAAGCATCAATACGATTTCAGATTTGCGTAACGTCCAAAATGACATCCGTGCCGGTTTCACCCTCGAATTCACGGATCGAGAAGACGGCTATCCGGGCTTACAACAAGCGTACGGCCTTGACTTCCCATCGGTCACATCAATGGAACAAAAACTGCGTTACCGGGCGATTTCGCGAGGGGACGTCAATTTAGTCGATGCGTATGCGACCGACCCGGATATCGCGGAGAACGACCTCGTCGTTTTAGAAGACGATCAACAGTTCTTCCCGCCGTATCAAGGGGCACCTCTTATGAAGGCGGAGACGCTCGAAGAACATCCAGAAATCGAGGATGCGCTTAATCAGCTTGCCGGGCTCATTTCGGATGAGGAGATGTCTGAACTTAACCGACGCGTCGCCTATGGAAACGAGCGCGCCTATGATGTCGCCAAAGATTTCTTAGAACAAGCGGGGCTCTTATGAATGCGCTCGTCATCTCAAACCCGACATCCGGTACGCATGAGACGATGCTCGGCGAAGTCATTGCCACGGTGGAGTCGCTCTATTCAGAGATTCAGATTTTAAAAACAGCTTCGGAAGGGGATGCGTATCGCTTCGCCAAAGCGAGCGGTGGTTACGACCACTTGCTCGTCATTGGTGGCGACGGGACGCTCCATGAGGTCGTCAATGGCTTGATGCAGGTCGATTACGAAGATCGACCGAAAATCGGATTAATTCCAGGAGGCACGTGCAACGATTTCGCACGTGCCCTCGATTTACCGGTCGAACCCGTCGAAGCCGCACGGATTTTGAAGATGAGTCACGCCGAGCCGGTCGACGTCATGCGTGTGAATGACCGGTACGGACTTAATTTTATCGGCGTCGGTTTAATTGCAGATGCATCACGCCAAATCGATCCGTTACAAAAAGAATCGCTCGGGTCCATCGGCTACTTTTTAGCGACGATTCGCCAGTTTCGAGAAGCCGACCCGTTCGACCTTCAAATCGAACAGGATGGGAAGATCGTTCATGAGGGTCCGGTCAGTTTTCTCTACATCGGCAATGGCGCCTATCTCGGTACCGTTCCGACAAAGCTGCAGACGCAGTCGTTCAATGACGGCTTCGTCGAGGTCGTCCATAGTTCTGCCATCGGTTTTCCGATGATTCGGCAGTTATTGGCGCAACAGTTCGGTCTCGAACAGGCATCGGATGAATGGGTACACCTTCAAATGAATAACTTGATCGTGCGCCTGCATGACGAGCAAATCATCGATGTCGATGGAGAACATTTCGAGGCGACCGAACTTAAAATCGAGGTGCTCGAGAAAGAATTGACGTTTCTCGTTGCCGGTCAGGAATAAGAGGAAAGAGAAAAGAATTCAGACTTTTCTCTTTTTTTGTTGTCCTCGATTCTGAACCGTGTTAGTATTTCACTATTATTATGAAAATGAAATGAAAACAGGAAGTAGGGATAGGAATGGCGCAAAACTCGTTCGCCTCAAAAATTGGATTCATCTTAGCGGCCGCAGGGTCGGCAATCGGTCTCGGAGCGATATGGAAGTTTCCATACGTAACCGGCACAAGTGGAGGCGGCGCCTTTTTGCTCATGTTTTTAGCATTTACGCTCTTGCTCGGACTGCCACTTTTAATCGGTGAGTTCATCGTCGGACGCTCGACACAACGCACAGCGTTGCTCGCCTTCAAAAAACTCGGCCACGGCCGTTGGACGTTGATCGGTTACCTTGGCGTCATCGCATGTTTCTTATTGCTCTCATTCTACAGTGTCATCGGTGGTTGGGTCCTGATTTATGTCGGTCTCGGTTTGAGCGGGACGCTAAGCGGTCGTTCGCCTGACGAGTTTGGTGCCGTCTTCGGGGACGTCGTCTCCTCACCAGGCATTGCGGTCTTCGGACAATTTTTATTCTTATTCATCACGCTGTTAATCGTCTTAAAAGGTGTCGAAGCTGGAATCGAGCGCATGAGCAAGATTTTGATGCCGCTTCTCTTCGTCAGCTTTATCGTGCTCGTCATCCGTTCGTTGACGCTTGACGGGGCGATGGAAGGGGTCCGCTTCTTCTTGCAGCCGGACTTCTCGGCCCTGACAGGAGATTCGGTATTGTTTGCCCTCGGTCAAGCGTTCTTCTCGCTCTCGCTCGGTGTGGCGGCGATGTTGACGTATGCCTCTTACATCCAGACGAAAGGCACACTTAATCGCTCGGCTAATATGATCGTCCTGTTGAATATTATGGTCTCGTTGCTTGCTGGTCTTGCAATCTTCCCAGCGGTGTTCGCATCAGGACTTGATCCGGCTGAAGGCCCAGCGTTGTTGTTCGTCGTCTTGCCGGCCGTCTTCAATCAAGTGCCGCTCGGCGGATTCTTCATGGTCTTGTTCTTCCTCTTGTTCACGTTTGCTTCGATCACGTCGTCGATTGCGATGCTCGAAGTCGTCGTTGCAGGGGTGACGGACCGCCTGAATGAGAAGAAAGAGATTATTTCGAAACGAAACGTGACGCTTTTAGCTGCAGCCAGCGTCTTCGCCGTCGGTATTCCGTCTGCACTCTCGTTCGGTGTGATGAGCGAGTTACAATTCTTTGATGGAATGACGTTCTTCGATGTGATGGATTACGTTGTCAGCTACATTTTAATGCCAACAGGTGCGTTACTCACATCCATTTTCGTTGGTTATATCGTCGACCAACGCATTTTACAAGAAGAGATTCAAACGTCAGACACAGGCAAAAAACTCTATCCGGTATGGCGTTTCTTGATTCGTTATGTCATTCCAGTCACGGTCGCCATCGTCATGGTGTCGACGTGGTTTAACATGTAAGCAAGGGGATTTCCCTTGCTTTTTTTCGTCCTTGCGACCGAGGAAGGTGAAAAGTGTATTATGGTAAGCTTATAAAGATGACGAAACTTTTTTTGAATGGTGACGTAAGGTACAATAGAAGTATCACGAGATGAGGTGAAACGAATGAAGACATGGATGAAATGGGCCCTGACCGGGGCAGTTTTATATTTTGCCATCAGTGTATTCGATTTTTCTTGGCTATTCATCATTGTCGGAGCGCTCGTTTTGAACGAAGTATGGTCGACGAATAAGCGACGGAACCGAAATCCAGCGCCGATAGCCAAACGAGCGAAAAAGAAACTACTACTTGACGAAGAAGAGACATTCGTCGGATCACGTATTTTAAAGCCGATCGAAGAGCCAGCACCAGTCCGTCAATTCGAAGCGACGGACGACTTAGAGTTACAGTTCTTACAGCGCACCATCGAACAAGGGTACGAGAAGTTGCAACAGATCGACCGCGTGCTCCCAGACATAAAAGACCTTGAGGTGCGTCGTGAAATGAAGGCGGTCTCGAAAGAAGCGCACGAGTTGTTTGCCGAGCTATTCGAAAACCCACAAGACGCCAAACACGTACGCGACTTGTTCACGTTCTACTTGGACTCGCTCGTGTCTGTCGTCTTAAAGTTTAAAGAACTAGAAGGAAAACGTGTCGTCATTCAAGAAGAGACACGAGAGCAATTGATCACGAATATGCGCCTCATCGTCGACAAGTTCAAAGAACAGCGCGGTCGTCTGCTTGAAGATGACGCTGTCGATTTCGAACGCGAGTTGATTATGATGGAACGCGTGTTGGCCGATCAACCTGAAGGGAGAAAAAAGCATGACTTCATCGAATGAAACGAACTGGCAGTCATGGCCAGAAGAAGAACTCACGTCAGAGACGAAGACAAAGACGGAGACAGAATCATTTTCTGACCCATCGATGGACTGGTCGGCAATGACCGCGAAACACGAGGTGCCTACCATCCAAGCGAAACCGGACGTGCCGGATCAGCACCGTGAGCGAATCACACGCCTCGCCGAGTCGATTGATATAAAGAAGACGGACTCTGTCATGTTGTTCGGCTCGAACGTCCAGCGTGAGCTGTCTCAATTCTCAGACCAAATCTTGACCGAGGTCCGCATGAAGGATGGCGGCGACGCCGGGAAGCTATTGTCCGACTTGATGCAAAACGTCCGCAAGATGGACCCGGATATGCTTCAGCCGGAGAAGAAGAGCTTTGTCGACAACTTGCCGCTCATCGGTCGTGCCAAAAAGAAAGCGGAGAACTATAAGCTCCAGTTCGAGAAGATGAACGTCTATCTCGAAGAAGTCATCCATAACTTGGACCGCGCCAAATTTGGGTTGATGAAAGATATCACGATGCTCGATCAGATGTATGATAAGAACAAGCGATACTTCGAAGAACTGAACGTCTACATCGCGGCAGGGGAGACGAAACTCGATCACGTCCGTGAGTACGAAATCGCACCGCTCCGTCATGAAGTCGAAGTGTCGAAAGATCAAGTGAAGTTGCAACAGTTGAACGACATGATTCAACTCGCCGACCGTTTCGAGAAGAAACTACACGACTTGAAACTGAGCCGTACGATCAGTCTACAGATGGCGCCGCAAATCCGTGTCATTCAACAAAACAACCAAATCCTAGCTGAAAAAATCGAGTCGGCCGTCGTCAACACGATTCCGCTCTGGAAGAACCAAGTCGTCCTCGCGCTCAGCTTGACGCGTCAGAAGACGGCGCTCCGGATGCAACAAGATGTGACGAAGACGACGAACCAGTTGCTCGAACAGAACTCGAAGATGTTAAAAGATTCTTCGATTGAAATCGCTCAAGAGAACGAGAAGGGGATCGTCTCCGTTGAGTCGCTTAAAGTGGCCCACGAGAACCTCTTGTCGACACTTGACGAGACGCTCCGCATCCAGCAAGAAGGAAAGCAGAAGCGTCGTGACGCCGAGCGTGAACTCGATCGGATGGAACATGAGTTGAAAGAGAAAGTCATCGAGATTGCCGCGAAAAACAAAGAGTTACCGAAAAACACAGGATATTGACCCGGGAAAGTCTGAGCAATCGGACTTTCCTTTTCCTTAAGGAGGATACATATGGAGAAACAACGATTGTGGGATGAGACGTGGTTACAGTTTGCTGACATGATGGCTGAAAGGCATTCAAAATGTGCCTCTAAAAGTGTCGCCTGTGTCATCGTGAAGGCGGAGAAGCCGATTTCGATTGGGTTGAACGGGACACCGCCTGGTCACACGAACTGTAACGAGATCTTTTTAAAACGAGCGGACGGTTTTTACAAGCGAGCGGAGTATGTACATGACGATGCCGTCGATTTTATGGAGCCGGCAATCCAGCTCGTACATGACGGTGTGACATTTGTTAAATGCGCGGACCCGTATGAGCACCACAATTGGTCGAAGCAACATGAGATTCATGCCGAGATCAATGCGATCGGAAAACTCGCTGCCGATTCGACGAACGCGTTCGGGGCGACGGCATACGTCACACACTCGCCCTGCCATGCCTGTTCGCTCGCCTTGATTGCGGCCCGCGTCGCCCGTGTTGTCTACGCCGTTGGATACGAGCATGGGGACGGGCTCGATTTAATGCGAGAGAGCGGGATCGAGGTCGTTCATCTGCCGCTTGAAAAAAGTTATAAAAACACATTGTAAACGTTTACATTCGGTGTTATATTATTAATGTACTGCCAATGGTGTTTTACTCTTCCATTATTCGCCCCTCCTCGGAGGGGCCTTTTTTTGGCCTGTAGCCATTTGTGTCCGTCAAGTGAGACAAAGTTTACACATAATGTTCAATATTTCACAATCTATTCCTGACATCATCTTTTATAATGAAAGTAGATTAACGAGAGGGGATATGGAACATGGAAAAACTAGTTCGTTTCACAGATGGTGCCTATGAAGTGGAAGCGTTAATCACACTCGAAGAAGTGTGGGAAGATAAATTCGCGATCGGGACGCATAAGGAATTGGCGGTCAAGGCGCTCAAAATTAACGGGAACGACATCTCGGAGATGAAGCACGTCCGCGCGCTACTCCGTTACTATCCGACACTCGGTGTATCGGGCATCTTGCTCGCACTTGACGATGCGGCAGCCGAAATCGTACGCATGTCAGGCGACACAGACCTGGCCTTACAATTCGTCGAACTTGTGGCGTTGCAGATGGACGAGGTGGCAACGGAAGAGTTGAAAGGCTTGTATGCGGCGATGACGGTATAAAGATGGCCTCTGTGCCATCTTTTTTTATTTTTACTTGCATCACGAATTCAGTATGTTACTATTATCAATAGATGAAGAAATGGAACGCCATATCGTTATCGACAACCAAACATGGGGATCTAGATAGCTAGATTGCTGTTAAAGAAGCCACGTTCAACGGAACGTGGCTTTTTTTGTATATCTTCAAAATCACGGCCGACATCCATCGCGACGTGGGCGTCAGAACCGAGGACGAATGGAATGCCGAGCGCAATCGCGTCGACGGCGACGGCTTCCGCATAGACTTTCCCACAATCTACTTTCCGAAGACCGGCTGTGTTCAAATCGAGACCGAATCCGCGGACTTGAATCGTCCGTAACAGACGCGTCTCGATGTCTTTGACATGTTCACGTTCCCAATCATATTGTTTTTCGTATTTGATTGGCAAATCCAAGTGTCCGATTCGTCGCACGTTCAATCGTTCCCATTCAAATCTAAGCCCGGCCTCTAGCGATTCGTAATAAGCGCGTACGACCGCCTCGAACGAGCCGAGACGTTTCACGAGCACATCAAACGTCTCGAGCGAGAAGTCGACCGGGAAGTACTCGTCTTCTATGAGAAGGAAATGTTGCGATAAGATCGTTTCGTCTAGGGCTGCGGCATACGGCTCTAATAAGGAAATCGTCTCTTCAGCGAATCCGGGAACATAGTCAATCTCTAGGCCGACACGGATATCGAGCTCACCGGCATACGACTGTTTGAGTTGTTGAATCGCGTCAAGATAACGAGGGAGGACATCGAGTGCCATCGCTGAATCCTGATCCGGGACCGGGTCGGTGAACCGTTTCGGGAACGGGGCGTGCTCCGTGAACGTGATCGTCTTTAGACCGCGCGTGCGGGCGGCTTTTACATATGCCTCTAACGCGTCCGTCGAGCCGTGCGGACAAAATGGGGTATGGATGTGGCCATCATGGGTAAAGTCAATCATCGAGTAACAAATCCTTTCCGCTTCACCGGTTGACAGCACCGGCTTCGTTTGATAAATTTAACACATTACTTTAGTTTGGTAAAGTGATAATAAGATAAAGGGTGATACAGATGATTTGGTTCAATACGAAAGGTTCCATCCCGGAAGGATGGCATGAATTAGAAGACGTGGACGTCGTACGTCCGAAACAATGGATGCTCTCTTTCCTCGAACAAGCGACGACGAACGGATATCGCGTCATCGAGCCGCCGCTCGTCGAGTACTATTCGCATTACCAAGATCTCGCCTTATTCGATGAATCGGCCTATTATCGGTTGTTCGGCAACGATGGGGAGTTGCTCGTCATGCGACCAGACTATACGCTTCAAATCGCACGGAAACTGGCAGATGGGAACGAACCGATGCGCGTCGCCTATGCCGGTGCCGTATACCGCCGGACCCCGAAACATTCGGGCCAGCCGCACGAACGGCAACAACTCGGGCTCGAATGGATTGACGGTGAGGCGGCCGACACGGAATTGATTGAATCGTTCTTGTCGATGACAAAAGACATCATGCCTCGCCGAGGATTGCGCATTCAAGTCGGTTCGGCCGCACTCGTCGCATCAATCGCCGAGGCGGCCGGCATACCGGAACGGACGCTCAGACAGTATTTGGCGCTCCGAAACCTCGAGTCGCTCCGCGAGCTTGCCGTGACATACGACTATCCACTCATCGCCAAGTTGCCATTTTTAATTGGCGACTCGGCCGTTGAGGAATTGAAACAAGAAGCCGATTCGAGCCTGACGGGTAACATTGAAGACGTCGAGCGTGCCGTCGAGCATTTACGGGCCATCGGTTTGAACGCTTCCTACGATTTCGGACAGACGGGCGACTTCGATTACTATTCGGGACTGACCGTCACCGGAACGATGGACGGTCGTCGTGTCTTGTCTGGCGGACGCTATGACTCGCTTTACGGTCACTTTGGCCAATCGCGTCGAGCGTTCGGATTATCACTCGATTTAGAACAGTTAGGTGAGGTGATCTCATGAAAGTGGCAATCGCGAAAGGTCGCATCGAAAAAGCGGCACGAGACTATTTCGAACAAGTCGGATTGACCGTCTGGCCGGAGAAACGCGGCCGTGAGTTGACGGTCGAAGTCGACGGGCACGAGTTCATCTTCGTCAAAGGCGACGACGTCTATAAATACGTCATGCACGGCGCGGCAGACGTCGGCGTCGTCGGCGGCGACATTTTACGTGAGAAGACACCTGGTGTCCTCGAAGTCGTCGACTTGCCGTTCGGTCGCTGCCGAATGGCGGTGTGTGGCCCGAAACAACGGAAAAACGGGACGAAGAAGTTGAAAGTCGCGAGCAAATATCCGAACATCGCCATCTCGCACTTCGCATCGAAGCGACAAAACGTCGAAGTGATCGCTTTGAACGGGTCCGTCGAACTCGCTCCATTGACCGGCCTTGCCGACTGCATCGTCGACATCGTCGAGACGGGGGCGACGCTTCGGGCGAACGACCTTGAAGAATACGAGACGATTTTTGATATTAACGCCAAGTTCATCACGAGTGAGACGGCGCTCGCGAACGATCCGGACGAATTGAAGGCATGGATTCGTCGTCTTAGCAAGGAGGAAGGCGCATGAGCTCACAAAACCGGACACGACGTGAAACTTGGGCTGAAGCGGTCAAACCGATTCTTGAGGCCATCGAGACGAGAGGAGACGAAGCACTCCTCGAATACACGGTTAAGTTTGATGGCGTCAACCAAATCGAAGCTGTCGATTTGACTACGTTCACACCACCGCCGGCTTATGACGAGCTGACGGACGCGCTGACGCTCGCCGCAGAGCGGATCCGTGCGTTTCACGAACGCCAACGCCGAGACGACGACGTCTTCGAAGACGAGATGTTCCGACTGGGCCGCCGTTACATGCCGCTCGACTCGGTCGGTGTGTACGTTCCGGGCGGGACGGCCGTCTATCCGTCTAGCGTCCTCATGAACGTCATCCCGGCAAAAGTGGCCGGCGTGAAACGTGTCGTCATGGTGACACCGCCAAAACCGGACGGGATTGACGTCTCCTTATTGATTGCCGCTAAAATCGCCGGGGCCGATGAATGCTATCTCGTCGGTGGCGCCCAAGCGGTCGCGGCGCTCGCGTTCGGCACGGAGACGATTCGGCCGGTCGATAAAATCGTCGGCCCGGGGAACGCCTACGTCGCCACCGCGAAAGCGCTCGTCTCTCACATCGTCGGCATCGATTCGGTGGCAGGACCTTCCGAAGTGCTCATCATCGCCGACGAGACGGCCAATCCGAAATGGGTCGCGGCCGATCTCCTCGCCCAAGCCGAGCACGACGTCGAGGCGACGGCGCTCGCGCTCGTCTCGACGGACCGGATGGCTCGCGCCGTCAAGGAAGAGCTCGCACGTCAACTGAGCGACCTCCCCCGACGAGACATCGCCATCGAGGCGCTCGAACGCGGTGGTGTGGTCGTGAAGTCAAAAGATGAGGCGATTCGCCAGGCGAATGAGATGGCGGCTGAACACGTCCAACTCGCCGTCGAGAACCCGGACGATTATATGAAACAAATTCGTCACGGTGGTTCATTCTTCCTTGGTCACGAGGCGGCCGAAGCGTTCGGTGACTATATCGCTGGACCGAACCATGTCTTGCCGACGAGCGGGACGGCTCGATTCTCGAGCGGGCTGTCGGTCGATGACTTCTATCGGCGTCAGACGTTCCTGCAAATGACGGAACTCGACGAGACGGTGACACGGGCTGCCATCCGAATCGCCAAACAAGAACAGTTAGAAGGGCACGCTCGAGCGATGGCGGCCCGATTGGAGGACGTATGAGACAACGATACGAAACGATTCCGCGTTACGTCCCACATGCGGTCAAGGGACATGCGTTAAATCAAAACGAGAGCCAATACGAACTTCCCGAGCGAATCCAAGACAAGATTCGTTCAATCGACTTGACCGGTTTAAGCCGTTATCCGGTCGACGAGTTGATTCGCCTGAAACAACGTTATGCCGAGTATGCGGGTGTCGACGTGAAGCAACTGATGGTCGGTAGCGGCAGCGATGAGTTGCTCGCCATCCTTTGCCAAGCACTCCTCGACGTCGAAGACCTCGTCGTCGCACCGCTCCCGGACTTCTCGATGTATGGCATTTACACACAAATCGCCCGGGGGCAGTTCGTTCAACCGGATGAAGACGGATTGTCGTTTGACTCGCTCATCCGGACGATCGAGGCGAACGAGCCGAAGCTTGTCCTCGTCTCGAACCCGAACAATCCGACCGGGAAAATGTGGACGCATGACGAGCTCGAGACGCTCGCGTCGCGCGTGCCGTATCTCGTCGTCGATGAGGCGTATATCGACTTCACGATGATGGATGCCTTCACATTAAAACTCGAGACATATTCGAACGTCATCATCCTGCGGACGCTCTCGAAAGCGTTCGGTTTGGCGAACTTACGAATCGGATTCATGATCGCAGACGAGACGTTAATCGCGAACATCGATCGCTTCCGTTCGCCGTTCAACGTGAGCGGCTTGAGTGCCGCCGTCGCCGCCGTCGTGTTAGAGGACTCGGCATACATCCGAGACGCCGTGGCGTTCCATAACGAGCAACGTGAAAAGTTGGTACGGCTCTTACGACCGGTCGGGACAATCCTTCCGAGCCGCGCCAATTTCCTATACGTCCAAACACTGGACAGTGAGATGTGGGCGGAGCGATTCCTCCAACACGGGGTCCACGTCCGGGCCTTCTCCGACGGCATCCGAGTCAGTGCGGGGACGGATGAGGCGTATCGATTGATTCAACAAACGATAGAAGAGGTGAGTTCACTTGAGAACAGCTGAAACGAAGCGTGAGACGAACGAGACAAAGATTGAACTGAAACTAGATTTGAACGGGACGGGACAGAGCGATATTCAAACGGGTGTCGGGTTCTTCGACCATATGCTGACGTTGTTCGCCTTCCATAGCCAAGTCGATTTATCGGTCCAAGTCGAAGGGGATACGTGGGTCGATGCCCATCATACGGTCGAAGACGTCGGGATCGCCCTCGGCCAGATGATTTTAGAGGCGCTCGGTGACAAAGTCGGGATTCGCCGTTACGGTACAAGCTACCTCCCGATGGATGAGACGCTCGCACGCAGTGTCGTCGACGTGTCGGGCCGGCCGTTCCTCGTGTTTAACGCCGACATCAAAAATCCAAAGCTTGGCGACTTTGATACAGAGCTTGCCGAAGAGTTTTTCCGCGCGGTCGCGATGAACGCCCGTTTGACGCTCCATCTTGAGGTGCTCTACGGTTCGAACTCGCACCATATGGTCGAAGGATTATTCAAGGCGTTCGGTCGCTCACTCGCCGAGGCGATTGGACAAGACGGGTCGAACCGTCTGCCTTCAACGAAAGGACGGATCGAAGGATGAACGTCGCGGTCATTGATTATGGGATGGGGAATGTCTTCAATGTCGAGCGGGCATTAAAGGCGATCGGTTGTCACGTTGTCATTACGAACGATCCAATTGAGATTGAGGCGGCGGATGCCATCTTGCTACCAGGTGTCGGTGCTTTCCCACAAGCGATGGCATCGCTCCATGCGACGGGGCTCGTGCCATTGCTGAAACAGATGGCGACGGAGAAACCGTTCCTCGGCATTTGCCTCGGGATGCAGTTATTGTTCGACTCGAGTACGGAAGGCATGTTGACTAAAGGACTCGGGCTCATCGAAGGACGGGTCGAACGGATGCGGGCGAAGCGGTTGCCACACGTCGGATGGAACTCGATTTTACGCGATGAGGACGTGTATTTCGTCCATTCGTATCACGTCGTGACGGATGAGGCGAATATCGTTGCGTCAGCCGACTATATGGGCGAGCGCGTCCCGGCCATCGTCCAAGACGGTCTCGTCACGGGGATGCAGTTTCACCCGGAGAAGAGCGGGACGTTCGGATTACGTTTATTACAAGAATGGAAGGAGTCGGTCGAACGTGAGATTACTACCGGCAATTGATTTAATCGATGGTAAAATCGTCCGCCTGACAGAAGGGGATTTCAATACGGAAGAACAGTACGGGGACCCTTATGAAAAGTTGAAGGAATGGCGAGGGCGCGTCCTGATGCTCCACTTGATCGATCTCGAGGGAGCGAAAGCGGGCGAGCCGAGACACCTTGACGTCGTCCGTTTCGCGAAAGAATGTGGCTTTTTCGTCCAGACGGGCGGGGGCATCCGTTCAGTCGAAGCACTCGATGCTGTCATGGAGACCGGGGCCGACCGCGTCCTGATCGGGACGAAGGCGTTCACGGATCCAGATTTCTTGGATGCGGCGCTCGTCAAATACGGTGACCGCATCGCCGTCGCGCTTGACGCGTACGACGGGATGGTCGCCGTCAACGGCTGGCAAGAGGCGACGACGTTACGCGATATCGATGCCGCGAACGATTTGGTCGCTCGTGGCGTGAAGACGATTCTCTACACAGATATCGGGTCGGACGGAAAGTTAAACGGCCCGAACCTCGAGCGGATGCGTGCGCTCCGTGCAGCCGTCTCGGTCACACTCATCGCTTCAGGCGGCGTGACGACAGAGGCAGACGTCCAGGCACTAAGCGACGCACAGATTGACGAGGCCGTCGTCGGAAAGGCGTTGCTTTCAGGGAAAGTCAGTCTCGACCAATTAATTGAGTGGGAGGCGCGTCATGCTTAAACGACGAATCATCCCATGTCTCGATGTAAAAGAAGGCCGTGTCGTCAAAGGCGTCGAATTCGTGGCGCTACGTGACATCGGCGATCCTGTCGAAATCGCGAAATATTATGATGCGTCTGGTGCCGACGAACTCGTCTTTTTGGATATCACGGCGAGCACCGAGCGCCGCCAGACGATGCTCGATGTCGTCAGTGCCGTCGCCCGGAAAGTATTCATCCCGCTCACGGTCGGCGGCGGCATCCGTTCGCTTGAAGACATCTCTTCGCTTTTAAAAGCAGGGGCGGACAAAGTGTCGCTGAATACGCTCGCCGTCGAGTCACCGGATTTGATTAAACAGGCGGCCGAACGTTTCGGGTCACAATGTATCGTCGTTGCCATCGACGTTCGCTTCGAGGACGGGGAGTACTTCGTCTACACGTATGGCGGCAAACAGAAGACGGAACTGCGCGCGATTGATTGGGCGAAACGAGTCGCCGAACTCGGGGCAGGGGAACTGCTCGTCACGTCGATGAACCAAGACGGGAAGCAGAGCGGATATGATTTAGCGATTCTCGAGCTTCTGCGCCATGCGGTCGATATTCCGATCATCGCGTCAGGAGGGGCCGGTAACGCAAATCACGTCGTCGACGCGCTCGAACGTGTCGATGCGGCGCTACTCGCTTCGATTCTACATGACCGAAAAACGACAGTGGAAGAGGTGAAGCACGTATGCAGCGATCACAACTTGCCGATGCGGTTCGTTACGATGACAACGGACTGATTCCAGCGATCATCGTCTCGACGGAAGACAACGCCGTGCTCATGCTTGGCTATATGAACGATGAGGCGATTCAACAGACGCTTGAGACGAACACGGTCACATTCTGGTCGCGCTCGAAAGGCCGACTTTGGATGAAAGGCGAGTCGAGCGGGAATACGCTCGAACTGGAGAGCATTCACGTCGACTGCGACCAAGACGCGCTCCTCGTCCGCGCCCGGGCCAATGGGCCGACGTGTCATACGGGCAATCGAAGTTGCTTTTTCACGGAGGTGGAAGGATGATTCATGAACTAGAGAAGTTGATTCAAGAACGGAAGACGACACCGAAAGACGGATCGTATACGACGTATTTGTTCGAGTCAGGCGTCGACAAAATCGCCAAGAAGTTCGGTGAGGAGTCGTTCGAGGTCGTGATTGCAGCATTACAGGACGAGAACGTCGTCGAAGAGGCGGCCGACGTGATCTATCACTTGCTCGTCTTGCTCGCAGCGAAAGGCGTCTCGCTTGAAGACGTCGAGACGCTCCTCAGTGAGCGGCACGGCACGACGACACCAGCGAAACCACGTCGGGACGTCGAAGACTGGTAAAAACGAAAAGGAACGAAGCCACGAGGCTCCGTTCCTTTTTTAGCGATTGACCGAGGCGGCCATACGGATGTACGTATGACGTCGGCCACGGATGGCAATCGATAACGCTTGAATATTTTCCGGCGTGGCGATGCCAGACAGTCCGGCGTCCCCGATGTGAAACACGTCCGTCCCGCCACGTTTCGAGGATAAGGCGATTTCCCGAACCGTCGCCTCGTCGGCCCCTTCTTGCGAAGTCCCGATGGCGGCGACGACGAGCTTATTGAGCGCTTGAATATCGCGGGTGACTTCGAAAAACTCGTCCTCACGAACACCAGGCACGGTTCCTGGTGCTGGAATGAGGATGATGTCCGCTCCAGCCTCGGCGAAGCGCGTATAGGCTTCACGGTCAAGGACCCGACCGACCCCGGCTTGATGCATCTTTCCGGCGATGATGACGCCAGCGAACTCTTGCCGGGCACTGATAATGGCTTGTTCAATGGCCTCGTTCGTCACACCGGTGTTCGGATTGCCGGTCAGGCAGATGAAGTCGATGCCAAGTTCAGACGCTTTCGCGAACGCTTCCCGTGTCGCGAGCCGTCCTTGTTTCACATCATACATATCCGTCGACTTCTCAGAAAAGTCGACCGGCTCCAAATTGACACCGATCGGTAGGCCGACGAGCCGTTTCAATTCGAGAATCGGATTGTCGGACATCGACTCCCCGGGAACGTTCCCGAATAAAGCGTGACTTTCTAGTCCTTTAATATACGGGTGAAACACGTCGAGCATGTTCAACAGAATTATGTCGGCACCGAACGCCCGGGCGAGTTCCGCGTTCGTCACTTCCGGGTAGAGCGGTTGGACCGTTGGGATGACCTCGGCGAGGACGGTCCGTCCTTCTGCTTTTTGAATCGAGGCAAGTAAGTCGTGACGGTTGAACGTTAAAAAATCACTGGCTTTGCAATCAAGAATCCGTTTCATGTCGCTTCCTCCTCTATGTCGTCATCACTCTATTCCCCGTTTTTTCATAAATTCCTCTATACTGGAATGGAAATGGGGGAGATCATATTGACGGAAAAAGAGAAGATGATTCGTGGCGAACGATACTTAGCAGGCGACAAGGAACTCGTGGCGGACCGGAAACACGCGAGACGCCTGACAGAACGCTTCAATGCGGCCGGGATTGACGAATTGGAGACACGTAAAGCCGCACTGAAAGAATTGCTCGGTACGACGGGGGAATCGTATTATGTCGAACCGACGTTTAAATGTGACTACGGCTACAACATTCATCTCGGGGAGCGCTTTTTTGCGAATTTTGACTGCGTCTTTTTAGATATTTGTCCGATTCGTTTCGGCGATGATTGTATGCTCGGACCGGGTGTACACGTGTATACGGCGACCCATCCACTCGACCCGACCGAGCGCATCTCCGGCGTCGAGTTCGGGAAACCGGTGACAGTCGGGCATCGGGTCTGGATTGGTGGAGGCGCCATCCTCAATCCAGGTGTGACGGTCGGCGACGACGCGGTCATCGCATCCGGCGCGGTTGTCACGAAGGATGTTCCGGCTAAAGCGGTCGTCGGGGGTAACCCGGCACGCGTCATCAAGACGATATCTTAAGACACCACAACAAAACACGCCCGAACGCGTCGATTGGATTCCGACGGTTCTGGGCGTGTTTTTATGAAGGAATGATGACGTTCCATTTCGTCAATGCTCCTCGAGTCGCCTCGAGTGCACCACTGTTACCGAGTGTGACCCGAATCCCGGTCGCTTGGCGCGAGACGTGAATCCCATGTGAAGCGAGATGTTGCCACAACGCTTCAGGCTCGTCGACCGTCACATAGAGGAAGTTCGACTCAGACGGATAGACGTCGCCCACTTTCGAGAGCAATTCAAACCATTGCTCGCGTAGGTGGTGATGCCACGCGATTGCCTCTTGCACGTATGAAGCGTCCGCTAGAAACAGGTTCGCGATTTTCGCGCTAAAGCCACTCACGTTGAATGGTGGCACGAACTGCCGGAAGTAACTCGCCAGGTCGCTGTTTGTCACCATGAAACCAAGACGGATGTTGGCGAGACCGAACGCCTTCGATAACGTCCGAAGCACGATCACGTTCGGGAAAGCATCGAGACGTGAAACCATGCTCGCGTCCGGCGTGAAATCGATATACGCCTCGTCGACGACAAGATACGGCACGCGACTAGCGAGTTCGCTCAGCTCGGCAACGGTCCATCGTTTTCCGGTCGGATTGTTCGGGTTTGACAGCAACAGTAGCTTTGGTTCATGCTCCGTCACCGATGCGATGAGACCGTCGAATGACAAATCGTTCGTTTGAAGGTGGCGTCCGTGCGCAATCGTTGTAAAAATCGGATAGAGGGCAAAATCCGGACTTGGAGACAAGACGACGTCTTCAGGCGACAAGAGCGCCTGCGTGACGACATGAATCATCTCGTCACTACCACATCCGACGAGCAGCTGATTCGGTTCGACCCCGGCATAGGCGGCGTAACGCGTAAATAGCTCATCAATCGGCTGAACCGGATACTCGTGTAAGTCATCGAACGATATGGAAGACAGTTGCTGTTTGATACGGTCCGGGACCGGGAACTGGCTCTCGTTTTGATTCAAGCGAAACCCGGATGGATAGGTGACCGGATAAATCGGCAATGAGACTTGTCTCATTCCGTCGGCTCCATCGAGAACCATTTCTTCGTCAATTCATCGATTTCACCTGACTCCATCATCTTCTGCAGCTCGTCATTGAACTGGTCACGCAAGTCGTCGTCTAACTTGAAGGCGGCCGCTGACCCTTTCTCGCCATCTTCTTTCAACGCGAATGTGTAGAATCCTTGATCTTGGTCTAAGTATTTCTGGGCGACCGTGTCTTCGATGACCATCGCATCGATTCGACCTGTGTTCAGTTCTTGTACGATTTCAGGAATCTTGTTCAATGAGACGAGCTCTGCGTCTGGTGCTTGTTCTTTAGCGATGTTTTCTTGAATCGAAGCCGTTTGGACGCCAATCTTTTTGCCGGCGAGCGCTTCAATCGACTGGAGCGATTCGTCTTTTGACATAATCAAGTTCGTCGCGGATAGATAGATGTCTGAGAAGGCGGCGTTTTGCTTCCGCTCTTCGGTCGGCGTCATGCCGGCCATGACAAAGTCGACCCGACCGGCGTTAAGTGCACCGAGTAGACTCCCGAAGTCCATGTCCTCAATTTTTAATTCATACCCGAGACGTTCCGAGATGGTTTCGGCAATCTCGATATCAAATCCGACGATGGCGTCCCCGTTGGCCGTGTCGACGAATTCATATGGGAAGTAATCGGCGCTCGTCCCCATGACGAGTGTCTTTTTCTCTTCGCCCGTCGTCTCTTGACTGCAAGCTCCAAGTGCGATGGCACTCATGACGAGTGCTCCTGTTAACAACCATTTCTTCATATAATAATTCCTCCTTCACGATATGAGACTAAGTGTATATGTATGATTATTAATTGTAAAGTATAAAAATACAAAAACAATTAAAAAAATGCATCCAATCTGAAGGCACAGGATGCATCAGGTGGTCAATCAATCGCTTGAAGATAGGCGATAATGTCAGAAAAATATGTCTCGAGCGGGCGATTCGTGTCGATTGTAAGCGTATGCATATGCGCTGGTTTTTTACTACCTGCGACAGTCCGATGAAAATCTTCTGGTGACACGCTTCTGATTTGACTGAGCTTCCGGTTTCGTTCCCGCAGCCGGCGATTGATTTCATCGATGTCATCGACGAGACACTCGACGTATCGATACGTGGCTCCGCTATTTTCTGTAATCGCTAGGCCGCGCTCAATCATCACGTCATATAGACAAGGGCTATCCAAAATGACGTTTCGCCTTAAAGACAAATGGAACTCGACGAGCGCCCAATCGAGATCATAAGCGATTTTTCCGGCCAGCCCGGGGTCGAGCGAGTGTTGTGCGGTTGATTCGAGCAGTGCCGTCTTCGTGACATCGTGATCGACGATGATTGCATCCAGTCGTCTGGCGATTTCGCGAGACAGCGTCGATTTGCCTGACCCGGGGAAACCGGACATTTGAAGAAAAAACATAGGGTATCCTCACGTTTCGTTTGATTTCCCGATGGTGAATCCGCCGAACGGGGAGAGCGTCTCATCGACGTAACGGATGAGTGCGTCGGATTCGTTCGTATGCTCCTACGCCCCCGTCAGCATTGGCACATCATCAGGACGTTTCCATCCGGGTCTTTGAAATGAAACCAATGGTCGTGTTCAATCGGGGTTAAAATGTCAATTTGTCGTTGCACCATATGGGCGTATGCTTGGTGGATATCCGGCGTGTTCAAATGGAAAAGTGGCGTCTGGATGACGTTCGCTTCAGAAAAAATCTTACTATCGAGTACGAGATTTGGTCCGTTCAACGGGACGACATAAAGATGTCCGAACAGGATGTCTCCATCTGTCGCTAAATCAAACAGCTGACAATACCAGTCCCGGGACGTCGCAACGTCGCGGACGGGAATAAAGACGGTCCCGATTTCTGGGAGAATTGGATTCATGGATTCGCCTCCAGTTGATTCGCTACGAAACGACGGACTTCGGCCCGTGAACGCAGAATTATGATGTCTTTTTCGGATTCAAGTTTGTGTAAATGCTGTCGAATCACTGGTCGCTGCGACTTCGGATAATCCCACACCGACTTCAAGAACTTCGGGTCGAACCGTTCCTCACAACCGGAGCCCATGTCCGGACGTGTCTGGCCGTGATCGGACAGCATGCGCTTCAAGACGCGATACGTCCAAACGGTCATCGGCAAGTCGAGAAATATAATCGTGTCGGCAGCGGGAAGGCGCAATGAGGAATCTTCTTTGCATTAGAAATTACCTCTCGCATGTTGAATATCATGATTCTTCTGATTCTAGGATACGCCAATTTTCAATGACACCGTCCACTTCGTATAAGACCCGCACTTCCATTTGATTCAACACGAGCCGTTGCTCCGTTGCGAATAGGATGATCGGATAACCGGTCGACAGCGGCTCGTCCGCCTCGAAGACAGGGCTATGCGCCTGCATGGCGTAATAGCCGTCCGAGCGCGTATTGGCTGCCCCAGCATCGACTTGAATGACCGTCTCAAACCCCTGTAGTCTCAGCACGTAACTATACGTCGTACGGGCCCCACGTTCGAGCCGCCATTCTTCAATCTTCGCTTCACGTCCGTCATTCGTTTTCTCCAGTAACACTTGTTGCGCCGTGTACTCGCGTTCATAAGGGATCATCTCTTGAATGTTGACGGCCGTCATCGTGGCGACTTTTTGTGATTCTTCCGATGCCGGTGTGATGAGAATACCGATAAAAATCAAGATAGGAATCAATAAGTAAATGATGACCCGACTTCGCATATGCCTTCACCTGTCCTTTATCGATTTTTTCGCCATCAATCGAAAGAACCCTGCCTTTAGCCCGAAAAACATCGAGCCGACACGTCGAATCATCTCGATTGAACGTCTGCCATGTATGATGGACGTAGGAGGGGATGGATATGCGTATCGGAGTCATTGGAGGTGGGATTGCCGGGTTGACGGCTGCCGCCCTCGCACAACGGCACGGACATGAGGTGACGGTTTATGAAGCGTCACGGGAATGGGGCGGCTGCGCCGGCAAGTTCGAGCGAGGCGACTACTTGTTTCCGGCCGGGGCGACGCTCGGTATGGGGTTTGAGCCGGGCGGGCTCCATGACCGCGTATTGCGCCATTTAGAAGAGACGGTCCCGGTTCGGCCGTTACAGGAAGTCATGGCGGTTCACTTGCTCGACCGGACCGTCGTCTATGATCAGGACCGCGATCGTTTCTTACGTGAACTCGAAAATAAGTTTCCGAGTGAGGCGAACCATGTCCGCGCGTTCATGAAAGAGATGTGGCGAGACTTTGAGACGCTCCGGCCATTATTTGAACGGTTGCCGGCCTTGCCGCTTCGTAGTCGACAAGACGTCTTCGTCGCGGTGGAGGGACTAAATCCACAGCTTGTCGCCGTCGCGCCGAAGCTCTATCGTCCGTTGCAGAAGACGCTTGCCCGTCATCAGCTGAGCGGGACGATGTTCGAACAGTTTATTGATGGGATCTTGCTCGACAGTCTGCAGACAGGGGCGAAAGACGCGAGCCATCTGCTCGCCGCGGTCGCCTTGTCGATTTACCACGAAGGCGCGTTTTACGTCGAGGGGGGACTGTATCAACTTGCCCACGCGCTCGAACGCGCACTTCGTCGAGACGACGGGACAGCACTACTTGGTCGTCACATCACCTCGATCGAACCGGTGAGTGACGGTTGGTTGCTGACGGATCGGCGCGGTCGGCTCGACATCGTCGATACGGTCGTATCGGCCATCCCGCTCGAGGCGACGAGTCAACTACTGACCGGGAAGGACGCGAAATCGTTCAAGCGCCAATATCGGCGTCACTTGAGCCGTTCGCAGTGGGGCACGTTTAGTCTATATATTACGCTCCCAGAACACGTCTGTTTGAACCGGCCGTTGTTCCAACAAGTGTATACGGAGCATTTACCGAGCGGCCATGCGTTTTTGTCGATGTCAGCAGGCGGCGACGTGTTGCGTACCGACAAGCCCGAGCGGACGGTGACGGTGTCGACCCACGTCGACCTTTCGGAATGGAAGGATTGGAAACAGCGCGCCGTCTATGAGAAACTGGAACATGAATGGACCGAGCGTTTGATTGAGGCTGTGCGCATCGGATTCCCAGATTGGTCGGGGCACACGAATCTCATGCTTCCAGGAGGACCGGGCGCCTGGGTGAAGTATACGAAACGCCCGAACGGTGCCGTCGGCGGCTATGCACAGACGCCGCGTCAATCATTGTTTCATGCCGCGAGTTATCGGACGAATCTTCCGGACTTTTTTGTCTGCGGGGACACGGTGTTTCCAGGCGCAGGGACGATTGGCGCGATGACGAGCGGGTTGCACGTGGCCCGGGCGCTCGGCGTGACGTTATAAGGAGACGATGGAAGATGATGAAAAAGCGATTTGATGAACTGACGACGCGTGAGCTGTACGCGCTCCTTGCCCTACGGACGGAAGTGTTCGTCGTTGAACAAGAATGTGCATATCAGGAGGTTGACGGGAAAGACCTCGATGCCGTCCATTATTGGGTGGAAGAAGGGGGCGAAGTCGTCGCGGCCTTGCGGGTTTTAGTTCACGCTTCACCCATTGCGATCGGCCGGGTCGTGACGAGACCGGGGCATCGGGGCAACGGCCATTCGCGTCAATTGATGCAGGCCGCGGTCAACGATTACGGGGGAGAAACCCTCTACTTGCAAGCGCAGACGTATGTCGAACCGTTTTATGCGAGTTTCGGGTTCGAGCGGACGAGCGATGAATACGATGAGGACGGGATTCCCCACGTCGACATGGTACGAAAAAGCAACGCTTGAACTGAATCCATGATGTACCTTTCCGAATTCGTTCATGGTAGAATGATGGAGAACACTCGCGCACGTTTCGTGCGATCACATTATAGACAGCAAAGGGGTTTACGAACGTGACTGACCAACAAGTGATTGAAAAAGCAAAAGAATTGGCCGAACTTCTCGCGAAGACGCCAGAAGTGGCGCGTTTCAAAGAAGCAGAGACGAAAGTGAACGAAAGCGAACGCGTGCAAACGCTCATCAAACGCATCAAGTTTTTGCAAAAAGAAGCGGTCAACTGTCAACACTACGGGAAGACAGAGGCCCTCGCGAAAGTCGAACAGAAAATCGACAAAGCAATGGACGAGCTTGACACGATCCCGGTCGTCCAAGCGTTCCAAGAGACGCAAGTTGAGGTGAACGACCTGCTTCAATATGTGACGGTGACGCTTGCGAACTCCGTGACCGACCGCATCATCGAATCGACAGACGGCGACGTACTCGCTGGTAAAACAGGAAGTGGCATGGCGGCCGAGAAATCACGCGGCGGCTGCGGATACTAACAAACAGCTGGCCTCTGGTCAGCTGTTCTAATTTCTAGAGGTGAAAAAAATGGAAATCATACATCAAACCCCGATGATGAAACAATACTTCTCAATCAAGGCGGACCATCCAGACGCCTTTTTGTTCTATCGACTTGGCGATTTTTATGAGCTGTTCTTTGAAGACGCGCAAATCGTAGCGAAAGAACTCGAATTGACGCTCACATCGAAGAACGGGAAGAACGCGGAACATCCTATTCCAATGTGTGGGGTTCCTCATCACTCGGCCGCTATCTACATTGAGCAATTGATTGAGAAAGGTTTTAACGTCGCCATCTGCGAGCAGATGGAAGATCCAAAAGCGACGAAAGGGCTCGTCAAACGGGAAGTCATCCAAGTGATCACACCTGGGACGTATATGGCCGCCCTCGGTGACAAGGAGAACCGCTATCTTGTCGCGGTGACGAACCATCCACTCGGCTACGGGGTGGCACGTGGCGATGTGACGACAGGTGAATCTTGGCTCACGACCTTGCCGACGCGAGAAGCCGTTCGCCGCGAGATGGAAGGACTACTCCCGAACGAGGTGCTCGTCTCGGACGAACGTTTGAAGGACGTGTTGGCACCGCTCGGCATCCCGCTCTCGGTTCAAACCGACCGGATCGATAGCGACTTGGCCGTTGACGCTAGAGACGAGGCGCAACGAGACGCGTTCGCCTTGCTATACGCGTATTTGACACGAACACAAAAACGTTCGCTCGACCACTTGCAACCTGCCGTTGCCTATGAAGTCGAGCAGCACATGCAGCTTGACGCCAACACGGCCCGAAACTTGGAATTGTTCCGCTCGGCCCGTTCCGGGGAACGGAAAGGGTCGCTCCTCGCCCTGTTAGATGAGACGACGACCGCGATGGGAGGGCGACTATTAAAACGTTGGCTCGAACAACCGCTCTATACGGAAGGGGCGATAGAAGCGCGACTCGATGCGGTCGAAAACTTGTTAGACGACTTCATGTTACGTGACCAACTCCGCGAACAGTTGAAGTACGTATACGATATCGAGCGTCTCGTCGCCAAGGTCGGCTACGGGACGGCGAACGCCCGCGACCTCGTGCAGTTGCGCGATACGTTATCCCGCATCCCGGACGTGCGCGCCCTGTTACAAGCGGTGACGGCGTCAAGGCTTCGTCAAATCGATGGGGAACTCGATTCGTTTGAGGAATTAGCGGAATTGCTTCACCGAGCGCTCGTCGACGCACCGCCCATCTCGACGAAGGAAGGCGGCATGATTCGAGAAGGGTATTCGAGCGAGCTCGACGAACTGCTCGAAGCGAAAGCGAACGGGAAGACGTGGATTGCCAACCTTGAACAACAAGAGCGTCTTGCGACCGGAATCAAGTCGCTCAAAATCGGTTATAACCGTGTGTTCGGTTACTATCTTGAAGTCACGAAAGCGAACGCGAAGCTGCTCGAGGAAGGGCGGTATGAACGGAAACAGACCCTAACGAACGCCGAGCGTTACGTCACACCGGAATTAAAAGAAAAAGAGGCGCTCATTCTTGGGGCCGAAGAGAAGAGTTGCACGCTCGAGTATGACTTGTTCGTGGCACTTCGAGACGAGGTCAAGCGCGAGACGAAACCGTTGCAGCGGCTTGCCCGTTCGCTCAGTGAACTCGACGTCTTGCTCAGTCTCGCCATCGTCGCCGAAAAACGGGATTACGTTCGCCCGACGACGGCGAAACATGTTCAAATCGACCGCGGCCGCCATCCCGTCATCGAGACGGTGCTCGGGCGCGGCGAGTACGTCGCGAACGACTTGACGCTTGACGACTCACGGCGGATGCTCCTCATCACGGGACCGAACATGTCCGGTAAGTCGACGTACATGCGTCAATTCGCACTCATCGCCATCATGCATCAGATCGGTTCGTTCGTCCCGGCCGAAGCGGCCGAGCTCCCATTGTTCGACCGTATCTTCACGCGAATCGGGGCAGCCGACGATTTAGTCAGCGGCCAGTCGACGTTCATGGTCGAGATGACCGAGACACGTCAAGCCGTCACGGAAGCGACGGAACATAGCCTCATCTTGCTCGATGAGATTGGACGCGGGACGTCGACGTATGATGGGATGGCGCTCGCGCAAGCGATCGTGGAATATATCGCGGCCACGATTGGCGCGAAGACGCTCTTCTCGACCCACTATCACGAGTTGACCGTGTTGGAACAGACGATCTCGACGCTAGAGAACGTGCACGTCCGCGCAGTCGAACGTGATGGTCGCGTCGTTTTCTTGCACGAGGTCCACCCAGGCAAGGCGGATAAATCGTATGGGATTCACGTCGCCGAGTTGGCCGACTTGCCGGCAGATTTGATTGACCGGGCCCGGTCCATTTTAGAGCACCTCGAAGCCGAACCGGCGCCGGATGAAGCGAAGCGAGAAACACGCCCGACAAGTGAGACGGATGTGGCCCAGCTGTCCTTGTTCGAGAAATCGGACAGTTTAACAGACGAACTGCTCGCGCTCGATTTACTCGCCATGAATCCGATTGAGGCGATGCAGGCGCTCTATGCGCTACAACAAGCTGCGAAGAAAGGATGAGACGATGGGAATCATTCAAGAACTCCCTGAACAGTTAGCCAACCGAATCGCGGCGGGTGAGGTCGTCGAGCGACCCGCCTCGGTCGTCAAAGAACTCGTTGAGAATGCGATTGACGCCGGCGCGACGAAGATTGAGGTCGAGCTCGTCGAGGCCGGGATTCGGCTCATCAAAGTCCGGGATAACGGACACGGATTTTATGAAGATGACGCACCGCGCGCTTTTCTCCGTCACGCGACGAGCAAGATTCGCGACGAGCATGACTTGTTCCGCATCCGAACGCTCGGTTTCCGAGGCGAGGCCCTCGCGTCGATCGCCTCGGTTAGCCACGTCACGCTCAAGTCACGCCGCGCTGAAGAGGTCGGATTTGAGATGACGCTCGAGGGAGGGGTCTTGACCGAGACGAAGCCTGCTGCGACGAACGTCGGAACGGAGATCACGGTCAGCCAGCTGTTTTACAATACGCCGGCCCGGTTGAAATATTTGAAGACATCGGCGACCGAACTCGCGAGCATCACGGATACGTTGAATCGTATCGCCCTGTCTCATCCAGAGGTTCGTCTTGCAGCCTATCATGAAGACAAGGAGTTGTTGCGGACGAACGGAAACGGTGACCTTAAACAAGTGATGCTCGCCATCTATGGACGCCAAGTCGCCTCTCAAATCGTGACGGCGTCGAGCAAGACGAACGACTATAGTTTGAGCGCGTATCTCGTCCGTCCGGAAGTGACCCGTTCGAATAAACAATACGTGACGCTCATCTTGAACGGACGCAGCATCAAAAACTTCGCCCTCACCCAAAGCGTCCTCGAAGGCTATCACACGCTACTCCCGATCGGCCGTTACCCCATCGCTGTGCTCGAAGTGAACATGGACCCGATGTTGATCGATGTCAACGTTCACCCGACGAAGCGCGAAGTCCGGCTCTCAAAAGAAAAAGAGTTATGTCAATTGATTCGAGACACGGTCCAACTGACGCTTCGTGAGCAACGCCTCATCCCGACGGTCCAACCGAAACCGAAAGTGGAACGCGCCCAGACGGAACAAGCGCGACTCGACTTTACCGTCGAGCGCTCGCCTGAAGTGAAAGAAGAGCCGGCATGGAACTACCCGATACCACGCGAACCGATCACGTCGCCGAGCCAGTGGGCGCCAACGCCTTTGAACAAGGAAGTCTCGCCGAGGCACGAGCCTGATTCGGAGGCCACCCCGATGAAACAGAAGACGGAGCGGCTCCCCGAGCTCGACATCATCGGGCAATTACACGCGAGTTATATCGTCTGTGGCGGCGAGGACGGCATGTACGTCATCGACCAGCACGCCGCGCAAGAACGGATCAAGTATGAACTGTTCTATGAACAACTCGGGAACCCGGAGAAAGAGTACCAGCTACTCCTGTTACCGCTCACGCTCGAATTCACCCAGCAAGAAGCGCTCGCCATCGAAGAAGTGCTGCCGCTCTTAGAAGAGGCCGGGATTCAACTCGAGCCGTTCGGAGGGAACACGTTCCTCGTCCGAGAGATTCCGACGTGGTATCCGCAACACGACCTTGAAGGAACGGTTCGGGATTTAGTCGAGATGGCGATTCGCGATCGTTCGATTGACCTTGCCAAATATCGCGAGGAGGCGTCCATTTTGATGGCATGCAAACGTTCGATCAAAGCGAACCATCCGTTGAACGTCGAGATGATGCGCCAACTGATTCACGACTTGTCGGAGACAGCGTCGCCTTACACGTGTCCGCACGGTCGCCCAATCCTTGTCAAATGGAGTACGTACGAACTTGAGAAACTGTTCAAGCGTGTCATGTGACAACGTTGTAATCTTTTTTAACGGTCTGTAACGTTTACCCGATGCGTGACGTGGGAACATTATACACATGTCGCTCAACGCATCGAGGTTGAGAGGTGGCTCTTTCACTGCCTCACCCTCAAGATGTAGACATGATCAACCAGTAGGGGGAAAAGATTATGGCAGACAAGCTTAATGTAACGAAACGAGAATTACGACCACGTTCGGTCCGTGCAAACTTACGTAAAGAAGGCAAAGTGTTAGGTGTCGTGTACGGCTATAAAGTCGAGAGCACACCAGTCGCGTTTGAAGAGATGGCACTTCGTAAAATCCTTCGTGAGCATGGTGATAACGCCTTGATCGAACTCAACATCGACGGCAAGAAAGTGAACACGCTCGTTCACGGGACGGAAGTTGACCCGTTCACAAACGAGTATAAGCACGTCGAGTTCATGGCCGTGAAGATGGACGAAGCAACAGAAGTCGAAGCGGACGTCACGCTCGTTGGCGACGCGAAAGGTGTCAAAGAAGGCGGCTTCTTGGCACAAACGCTCTATAAAGTCACGGTATCGGCCACACCTGCCAACATCCCACAGCGCATCGAACTCGATGTATCTGAACTTGGCATCGGTGACTCGGTGACGGTAGCGGACATTCCAGAAAACAAAGACTACGAGGTTGTCTCGGATGGCGAACTTCAAATCGCATCGGTCAATGAGCCGGTATCACTTGAAGAGCTTGAAGCAGACACAGACACTACGCAAGAAGGTGAAATTGAAGCATCTTCGGAAGAGTCTGAAGAGAAGTCTGAAGACAAAGAATAAGCTCGATCGAACGACCCTTTGCGAAGGGTCGTTTTTTTCGTCACAAATCCGACATATGTAAACGATTACGATGTGAAAAATGTGTCAACATGGTCCAAGGTCGATTGCAATTTATTGGATTTGGGCTTATATTGTTAATGATTTCACATGTTCGTTCTTATTATAAAGGTTCATTCAAACAGAAAGAAGGGTTTGTGACATGGCATCAATGGAAATCCATGCACTTGAATCATTACGGAAGAAAGCTCAGGCGTCATCGCACATGATTCATTATCGGCCAATGGAATACTTTTTACGGGCGATGCTCGCCGGGATCTTTATCGGGTTCGCCGCCATCTTCACACTAAAAGTCGTCAACGGCATGTATCTGCTTGATTCGCCGTTCACGACGCTCATTGGCGGCTTTTCGTTCGGGATTGCACTCGTCATGATCATTTATGGGGGAGCTGAGCTGTTCACGGGGAATACGATGTACTTCACGACGTCGACGTTGCGCGGATATACGACGCTCAGTGATACGATGCTCGTCTGGTTATTGTGCTTTGTTGGGAATGCAGTCGGCGGAATTTTATTCGCCTTATTGCTCGCCCCGACCGGAATCATTCAAGAACTTGGGATGAACAACTGGTTGTTCGCCGTCGTCGAGAGCAAGATGCACCATACGACGGTCGAGATTTTCTTCCGTGCCATCTTCTGCAACTGGATGGTTTGCCTCGCGATTTTCTTGCCGAAACAAATGAAAAATGAATTTGCGCAAATCTTCTCGATGATCTTCCTAGTCGCGGTCTTCTTCGCTTCAGGATTCGATCATGTCATCGCGAACTTCGTCTTGTTCGCGCTCACGCTCGTCGTCCCGCACCCAGAGACAATTAGTTTCGCCGGGGCGATTCACAACTTGGTTCCGGCGACGTTCGGAAACATCATCGGAGGTGCCTTGTTCATGGGGGCCATCTATACGTGGTTGAACGCGAAAGGATTGCGGGAAGCCCAAGAGTCAGAAGAAGTCGAGTTAACGATCGTCAAACCTGCTAAAGAAGTATGACTTATATCACGAATCGTAACAGTCGAGTCCCTGCCTAGGGTTCGGCTGTTTTTTGTCATGTTTGCCCTATAAAGATGTCACAAAGTCGTCCCGCATAAATGCCTGCAAACGTGACATAATCTATATATAGATGATTGGTTCGCTGTTTACAGCGAATGGATTCAATATATAGTGAGGTGTTGCAGGGTGAATTTAATTCGATTGTATGAAGATGTCTGTGTCCTCCCTGACCAGGATTTGGTCCAAGAAAACGCGAACGTGGACGGCAAGTCGCCGCTCGGGAAGCTGGCTCGCTTGTCCTCGGAAGTGTCAAAAGAACTCGCGACGACGTACTTGTTGTCCGAACGCTCGCGACGTGCGGTCGCCGATAATTTTTTATACATTCACGATGCAGACTATTACGTGACGGGCTCGACGACGTGTTGTCAAATCCCGCTCGGGGACTTGCTCTCGAACGGTTTCCACACCGGGCATGGGACGATTCGGCCCCCGAAAGACATTCGGTCGGCGATGGCGCTCGCGTCGATTATCCTTCAGGCGAACCAGAACATGCAACACGGCGGACAGGCGTTCCCGATGTTTGACGTCGATTTGGCGCCGTACGTAGAGAAGACGTATGTGCGTCATCTTGAGCGACTCGAGAAACTTCCGGTCGAGTTATCGAGTGAACAGAAGCACAGGATTGCGAAAGATGAGACGATTACAGCGACCTATCAAGCGTGCGAGGCGTTCATCCACAACGCCAACTCGATGCATTCACGTGGTGGCGGTCAAGTTCCGTTCGTATCGATCAATTACGGGACGGATACATCACCGTGGGGGCGGGTGTTCATCCGTCAACTGTTACGGGCGACGGAGCAAGGGCTCGGTAACGGGGAGACGCCAATCTTTCCGATTCAAATCTTCAAAGTAAAAGAAGGGGTCAACTTTCATGAGGGCGACCCGAACGTCGACCTGTTCAAACTCGCCTGTCAAGTGACGGGAAAACGGCTGTTTCCGAACTTTTCGTTCATCGACGCACCGTTCAACGCCCGATATGATGACGGTACGCCGGCGTCAGAAGTCGCCTATATGGGCTGTCGGACGCGAGTGATGGGCAATCGACACGGCGCCGAGACGTCGATCGGTCGGGGAAACTTGTCGTTCTCGACGCTGAACTTAGTGAAGATGGCACTCGTCTCAACCGACTTAAAAACGTTCTATGCCGTGCTCGATCAATACGTCGACATCGCGATTGAACAGTTGCGCGATCGGTTCGAGTATCAATGCAAGCGCCGTGCCGATGAGTTTCGTTTCCTCTACGGGCAACATGTTTGGCGAGGCGGCGAGAAGCTCGGCCCGGATGACGAGGTCCGTGACGTGTTGAAGCAAGGTACGCTCTCGGTCGGGTTTATCGGTCTGGCCGAGACGCTGCGGGTTTTAATCGGGTCGACACATGCGGAGTCAAGAGAAGCCGAGCGACTCGGGCTCGATATCGTGACCCATATGGCTGAACGGGTGAAAGAGGCGGCGAATCGGTACGATTTAAACTTCTCGCTCCTCGCGACCCCGGCGGAAGGGCTGTCCGGAAAGTTCGTCCTGAGAGACCAGCAGGCGTTCGGGATGGTCGAAGGGGTGACCGACCGCGCCTTTTATACGAATTCCTTTCACGTACCGGTCTATCAGTCGGTCACAATTCGGGATAAGATTCGAATCGAAGCGCCTTACCATGCGCTTTGCGACGCGGGTCATATCACGTACGTTGAGGTCGACGGCTCTCTTGCCCATAATCCAGAAGCCGTCGAAGCGATTGTCCGCTTGATGCGCGAACATGACATCGGCTACGGCTCCATCAATCATCCAGTCGATCGGTGCGCGAGTTGCGGGCTTGAAGGCATCATCGACGCGTCGTGCCCGACGTGTGGGGAGACCGAACAGATTGAGCGAATCCGACGCATCACCGGATATTTGGTCGGGACGATGGACCGATGGAACTCGGCGAAACGAGAAGAAGAAAAAGCGAGGGTGAAGCACGATGCGCGTCCTATCCGTAGTTGAAGAGTCGGTCGTTGACGGACCGGGAATCCGTACCGTCGTCTTTACAGCGGGTTGTCCACATCGCTGTCCGGGTTGCCACAATCCGGAATCATGGAATCCGAACGGCGGGGAAAACATGTCGGTCGAGACGCTTCTGGCCCAGATACAACATTCCGGATGGGATGGGGTCACGGTCTCCGGGGGCGAGCCGTTTCTCCAACCGAGAGAACTGGCAGCGCTCGTCCGGGGATGCAAGCGGATCGGGAAGAACGTCTGGGTGTATACGGGCTACACGCTTGAGTATCTCGAACAGTTGAGCGACGAACATGTGACAGACGTCCTTAATCAAGCCGATGTGCTCGTCGACGGGCGGTTTGTCGAGTCAATGAAAGACAGGTCGCTCCGATTCCGGGGTTCGCGCAATCAGCGCATCATTTTTTTGAACAAAGTGTGATCGGGGCGAATCGCCTCGATTTTTTGTATACTCATAAAAAAGGGGGAATTTATATGAAATGGTGTACATATGAACGTGACGGGGAAGTAGCGATTGGAATCGTCGAAGGGACGAACGTGTATGACGTCAGTAATCAATTACATACGAACGCATTGTTAGAAGTCATCGCCCGTGAGTTCGAGCCAGACGTCGACCTAGACGTCGCACCGCGCTATCCGCTCGAATCGGTCAAACTGCTCGCACCGTACCGTCCGCTCAAAAACGTCATCTGTATCGGAAAGAATTACGAAGAACACGTGAAAGAGATGGACACGGCAGGGGCCGGGAAGCTCGTCATCTTCACGAAGGCGCCGACATCGGTCGTCGGTCCAGACGCAGTCGTCGAACGACATCCGGAGCTGACCGACCAGCTCGATTATGAAGGGGAGCTTGCCGTCATTATCGGCAAGTCGGGCCGCGATATCGAACACGTCGAGGAACACATCTTCGGCTACACGGTCTTAAACGACATTACGGCGCGAGACGTGCAAAAACAACACGTCCAATTCTTCCGCGGCAAGTCGTTTGATACGTTCTGTCCGATTGGCCCTTACGTCGTCACACCGGACGAGCTCTCATTCCCGCTCACGATCGAGACGACCGTGAACGGGGAACTTCGACAAGCCGGCACGACCGCCGACATGATTCGGCCGATTGAAGAATTGATTCGGACGCTGTCAAAAGGAATGACGCTCGAAGCCGGGGACATCATCGCGACCGGAACGCCTGCTGGTGTCGGCCATGGGATGAAGCCACCTGTCTATTTACAGACAGGCGACACGGTCGAGGTATCCATCACGGGGATTGGTTCGCTACGAAATATCATCGTCTAACACATTGACGCAAATTTTGAAGAATCTTGTAAACGCTCCGTCAATTCTTGATGAGCGGATTGGTTCCGGTTATAATCAGAGGAAACATCATTGAGGAGATGAATCAACATGGAACGAAATGATCACACACCTGAAGATAAACGACGCGACGAATGGCTCGACACGGAAATCGGGTCATCGACACGTTCGCCCGAACCACCGCGAGTGGAACGGCCGGCGAGACCGTCCTTCCTCGGACGGATGTTCCCGGGATTTGTCGGAGGGGTCATCGGGGCGCTCGTGACCGGGGCGGTCGCGTTCCCGTTTCTCGACCAACCGGTGTCGAACGTGAACGATACGGCCGTCACCTCGGAAGGGACACCGCTTCAGACGTCCTCGAACGTCGGGGACACGTCGGTGACGGATGCCGTCGCTGCCGCGCAACCGGCCGTCGTGACCGTGAACAATTTCGCGACGCAAGGTTTCTCAAGCCAGTCGGTCGAGGCCGGTGTCGGCTCTGGGGTCATCTATAAAAAAGAAGGCGACGCTGCATATATCGTCACGAACCATCACGTCGTCAACGGGGCTGACCGGTTGACGGTCACGTTTAACGATGGGAAGACGGCGGATGCGACGCTCATGGGCAGCGATGCGACGTATGACTTGGCCGTCTTGAAAGTCGATGCGGCCGACGTGCCGGCCGTCATCAATATCGGTAAGTCCGGCGAGTTGAAGCCAGGACAGACCGTCATCGCCATCGGCAACCCACTCGGTCAGTTCGAAAACTCGGTGACGCGTGGTGTCGTCTCGTCGACGTCCCGACTTGTACCGGTCGACACGGATGAGAACGGACAAGCCGATTTCCACGCCGAGGTCATTCAGACCGATGCGGCCATCAACCCTGGTAACTCAGGCGGCGCCCTCATCAATGAGGCGGGTCAATTGATTGGCATCAACTCGATGAAAATCGCGACAGATGCCGTGGAAGGAGTCGGCTTCTCGATTCCAATCGATATCGCCTTGCCGCTCATCAACCAAATCGAGCAGACGGGCGAGGTGAACCATCCGTCGCTCGGGGTCTCGCTCCGCGACGTGTCGGAGTTTCCGCCTGGATACTTGACCGAACAGATCAACTTACCGGAATCGGTGACGAACGGTACGATTATCATCGATGTGCAGGCGAACAGTTCAGCAGCACGAGCCGGACTTCAAGCCCGTGACGTCATCGTCAAAATCAACGACCAGGACGTCTCGTCGTTCATCGACCTCCGGAGCGAACTCGTTCGCGATGCGGACGGGACGGTGTCGATCGAGTACATTCGTGACGGTCAGACCGAGGCGGTGGACGTCGAGATTCAAAATGCGAACGGTTCAGCACTCTAAAAGGTGGGCATCTTGCCCGCCTTTTTTGATATGCTTAGAAAAAAGGAGAGATTCATTTGCTTCGTATCTTCTATGGCATATTATTTTTAGGCGCCGGCGTCATGCATTTCGTCAACGAGCGTGCCTTCATGTCCATCATCCCGAAGGCTTGGCCGTTCAAACGGTTCATGGTCCAAGTGAGCGGCGTGATTGAGATTGTGTACGGGACGTTGCTGCTGCTGAATCGGGGCACACGGTTCGTCAAGCGGACGGGACCGGCCTTCTTGCTCGCCGTCTTCCCGGCGAACATCAACATGGCGCTGAAACCGTCGCGAATCGGCGGAAAGACGATCCCGAACTGGGTAACGTGGCTCCGTTTACCGCTGCAATGGGTGCTCATTAAAGGAATTAAAAAAATTTAGTACATACGGAGGGGGAAAGTCATGGCTACGAACGTATTGACGTGGTTCGACCACTTTCACACGCATCCGGAAGTGAGCTGGAAAGAAGTCGAGACGACGAAGACGATTGCAACGATCTTGACCTCGCTCGGCGTATCGCACGACACGTTCGATGACGTCACGGGCGTGTTGGCAGAGATTGGGGACGGCGAAGACGTCATCGCCGTCCGGGCCGATATCGATGCGTTATGGCAACAAGTCGATGGGACGTTTCAGGCAAACCATTCGTGTGGTCACGACGCGAACATGAGCATGGTGCTCGGCGCGCTCGATCTTTTGAAAGATGAGCCGTTACAAAAACGGATCCGCTTTATCTTCCAACCGGCAGAAGAGCAAGGCAACGGGTCGCTCGCGATGATTGAGAAAGGCGCCTTGATCGATGTGACGGAACTATACGGGATCCATCTGCGTCCAATCGAGGAGCTCGCGCTCGGTCAGTTCGCGGCGACGATTCAACACGGGGCCGCCGTCTTTTTAAGAGGCAAGGTCATCGGCGACGACGCGCACGGGGCACGTCCGCACCAAGGACAAAACGCGCTCGACGTCATGTTCACGATTCATCAACAGTTGAAAAACATCTATCTGTCGCCGTTCGAACCTCATTCTGTGAAGTTGACCGGGGTGCAGGCCGGCAGCGACAACGTGAACATCATCCCTGGGAACGCCACGTTCTCGATTGACGTACGGGCCCAATCGAACGAGGAATTGCTCGCCTTGCGTGACCGGGTCGAGACAATGCTGCATCAGATTGAATCGCTTCACGGGGTGACGCTCGAGTGGGAGTGGCAAGACTTCACACCTGGAGCCGTCGTCGGCAAACGCTCGAGCCGGCATGCGACGGATGCGATCACGAGTCGGTACGGAAAAGAGGCACTCGTCGAACGGATCGTGACGTCCGGTAGTGATGATTTTCATTTTTATACGGTGAAAAAACCGGAACTCGACGCAACGATGATTGGCATCGGCGCCAACTTGACGCCGGGGTTGCATCATCCGCACATGACGTTCGATCGGTCGGTTCTACAGGAAGGGGCAGTCTTGTTGGCGGATACGTTGCGCCGGGCTGCCACGGAAAAATGAGACGGAAGCGAATCGCTTTCGTCTTTTTGTTATTGCCAACGCCTAATGTAAGCGTTATCATAATCCTATTAGCGACAATATAACGACAATTCTGAATTATTCGCTAACGGGGAGGGAATTGGATGGAACAGGGGAACAAGCAAGAAATGAAACTCGGATGGGCGCTCTTGCCGCTACTTGTCATGATCGGGGTCATGCTCGTGGCGATTGTATTGCTCGAGCAAGGACCACACATCCCGCTCATCATCGGGACGGCGGTGGCATCGATGGTCGCCTACAAGCATGGCTTTAAGTGGAAAGAGATTGAAGAGATGATGTACAAAGGGATCCGGCTCGCCTTGCCGGCGGTCGTCATCATCATTCTCGTCGGTTTGACGATTGGGGCATGGATTGGGGGTGGCATCGTCGCGACGATGATTTATTACGGCTTGACGATTATCTCGCCGGCTTATTTTCTCGTCACGATCTGTTTGATTTGTGCGGTCGTCGCATTATCGATTGGAAGCTCATGGTCGACGATGGGGACGATTGGTGTCGCTGGCATGGGGATTGGACTCAGCATGGGGATTCCGGCAGCGATGGTCGCGGGGGCGGTCATTTCCGGTGCCTATTTCGGGGATAAAATGTCACCGCTGTCGGATACGACGAACTTGGCTGCCGGCTTGACGCATACAAACTTGTTCGAACACATCCGTCATATGCTCTATACGACGGTTCCGGGCCTGTTCATCGCGCTCGGTGTCTACTTTTGGCTCGGCAGACGGTTTAGCGAGTCGGGGACCGATTCATCAGACATCACTCAGACGCTCGCGATCTTGCAAGACAGCTTCTTCATTTCACCATGGCTCTTGTTGATCCCGCTCGCGGTCATTGTACTCGTTGCGAAAAAAGTGCCGGCGATTCCGGCCCTCGTCGTCGGGATCGCGCTCGGGTTTCTCGCTCAATATGTCATTCAAGGCGGGACGCTCGCGGACAGTGTCGGGGCGTTGCAGAGCGGGTACGTCATCAAAACGGGGAACGAACTCGTCGACAACTTGTTCAGTCGAGGCGGGTTAGACGCGATGATGTATACCGTGTCGATGACGATTGTCGCGATGACGTTCGGCGGAATCTTGGAATATTCGGGTATGCTCCAGTCGATTATGAATCAAATCGTGAAGCTTGCGAAGACGGCCGGTTCGATGATTGCGTCGACGATTTTGGCAGGGTTCGCGACGAATGCCACATGTTCCGAGCAATACATATCGATTGTCGTACCGGCTCGCATGTTCGCCGGTGCTTATGAGAAGATGGGGCTTCAATCGAAGAACTTGTCGCGTGCGCTCGAGGACGGGGGGACGCTCACGTCCGTCTTTATCCCATGGAACACATGTGGCGTGTTCATCCTCGGAACGCTCGGCGTCGGGGCGTTCGAGTACGCGCCATACGCTGTGTTGAACTTCATCGTCCCAGTCATCTCGGTCATCTATGCGTTTACTGGCTTCACAATCGCGAAGCTCCATGTGTTACAGACTGTCCCACCGGATGATCAGCGACAAGCGCAATAAACAAGGACGCGTCGTCTGACGCGTCCTTTACGTTGGTAGCTTGAATTTATAAACGGAACGAGGCCTTCCTTGCGCATAACTCATCTCTTCGCCAATCACCTCGACGTAGCCGGCATCAAACAGCTTTTTGATGAGCCGTTCCGTCGTCCGGCGCGACACGTGAAGGTAAGCGGTCATCTCTTTGGCGGTAAACTCATGTGTCTGTTTGGCGAAGCCGATAAGTTTACTCACGTTCGCCGGACTGATTCCGAGTCGTTTCATCAAGTCGAACGCCCGGTCTTCTGTCACGCGGTACGCGATTGTTTCGTCTGTTCCGGGGAACGACAACTTTTTCGACACGTCGATGATTCGGATCGGATGATGCGTCGAGGCTGAGATGGCGATTGTCGCGTGATCATGGGCCGTCTGATAGTCAGGCCCATACCCGATTCCGATTTTTGTCTCCTCATCGGAAGGGGCGAGTGTCTCGATTTGTAACGCCCGTTCAATCACACCTTTTGTGGTGAGCAGAGAGGTCGTGTCGGAATGGACCTCGACATGCCCGTGATGTGGCAACGCGGCAAGGTAGGTTTGAAGCCCAGGTGTCGTGGAGGCATAGAGCACGACGGCGAATTGGGCCGCATCGGCCTGGGCGTGCCGGACCCGCTCCATCAGCTTTTCAACGTGAACGACAATCGTACGTATCGGTTCGATCATGAGCTGGCTGTTATATCCGGCATCAAGCAACTCGTGATGGACGCGCTCGATGCTCGTCACGGCAAGCGAGGCGTCATGAGGTTGCTTCGACGCATGAAACGTGAACACGTCCGTAAAGGAGACGTCGGGATCGATTTTCATGACGTTCGGTCGAGCCATGTCCGGTAAAGAGGCGAAGATTGACGCCAATCGTTCCGGATCGTTCACATCCATCGTCAAGCGATCGAGCGGGACGTGCTGCGTAACGCTCGCATGTAAAAGTGTCGTCAAAAGCACCGTCTCGTCTTGAACGACGTGATGCGCGAGTGTTTCCTTCAAATAGGGAAGGGCGTATGCATACGGGAACGAACCGGAGAAGAAGACGGCGTCGAACGATCCGAGCTGTTGTGCGATGGTGGCCGCTTCTTTCGGATGGTGATAGATGAACGGACTGAACCGGACGTCATCGAACGAGACGGCGCGCATGACGGTCGAGACGAACGTGTCGGACCCGACGAGCGCGAGATGGATGGCCATGAAAACTCCTCCTTGCAATTTAACGACTATTTAACGACAATATAACTAACGATACGACAGAAGTAAAGGAGCTTATGTATGAAAATTGAGAAGATTGAAGTGTTTGCCGTCCGTTTCCCACTAAAAGTCCCATTCGTCGTCAGCTATCACCGCTATGAGGATATGCCGTCCGTCATCGTCAAATTGACGAGTGCTTGCGGTCATGTCGGATACGGCGAAGCGGTCGCCGATGAGCATGTTACCGGTGAGTCGCTAGAGAGCACGATTTCAATCATCCATCGCTTGCTCGGACCACAGTTGATTGGGGAGAACCCGATGCATATGGAACGGATTCACGATGTGATGGACCGGTCCATCCGGGACGTGCCCGCCGCGAAAGCGGCACTCGACATCGCGTGCCACGACCTCGTCGGGAAGAAGCTTGGTCTTCCGGTATACGACTTGATCGGTGGGCGTTATCATGACGCCTTCCCCGTGACGCATGTCCTCAGTATCGGTGACCCAGATGCGATGGCCGAGGAAGCGAAGCAGCAACTCGATGCCGGTTACACGTCCATCAAGATGAAAGTCGGGGTCGACGTCGCCTCTGACGTCGCGCGCGTCGCCGCGGTCCGACGCGCGGTCGGACCGGACGTCCCGATTCGCGTCGACGTGAACCAAGGCTGGGAGAATGCCGGGAAGACGCTACAGGCGATGCAGCAGCTCATCCCGTATGCGCTCGACTGGATCGAACAGCCGGTTCGGGCCGACGATTTCGAGGGGATGGCCGAAGTGAAAGCGAAGAGTGTCGTCCCGATCATGATTGATGAAGGAGTGCGCGGCATGCCTGAGATGCGCCGGTTGACGCTCATGCAGGCGGCACACAAAGTGAACATCAAACTGATGAAGTGCGGTGGGATCTATCCGGCGAAAAAGCTCGTCCATATCGCGGAAATGTCAGGAATCGAGTGTCAAATCGGGTCGATGGTCGAGTCGTCCATCGCCTCGAGTGCGGGCTTCCATGTCGCCTTCTCAAGTAAAATCGTACGTTCCGTCGAATTGACGGGCCCGCTCCGGTTCGCACAAGATGTCGGGAACTTGCAGTACGATTTGCCGTTCATCCGCTTGAACGAACAGCCCGGACTCGGGATCGAAGTCGATGAGGCCGTCCTCGAGCAGTTGGCGACGGCGCGGTATGAGGTGACGGGCTGATGTGGTCTGGGGTTTGGAACGGTCTCACGTTATACGTTCGCCATTTGACGGAACAGGATTTGCCCGCCATCGAGTCCGTCCAACGAGCGGTCATTGACGAATTGACCGAGTCCGCTCACTATCAAGCGCTCACGACTGGCGAGTTTCAAAAACTATTGGCAGACCGAACCATCATCGGGGCATATCGGGACGAAGATTTAATCGCGTTTCGCGCGCTCCTCATCCCGCCAATCGATGCAGAGCATCTCGGCCGGGACATCGGGTACCCGGAACACTCGCTCGAGCGCATCATCTATCAGGAAGTGACGAACGTCCATCCGTCGTTTCGGGGTTATCGCCTGCAACAACATCTCGGCCACCTCTTGATGGAGGCGTTTAGCCAAGACGTCCGATTCGACCTCGTCTGTGCGACGGTCGCCCCGTTCAATATTCCGAGCTTGAAAGATAAGTTCGCCCTTGGACTTCGGATTGGCGCGCTGAAGCCGAAATATGGGGGGAAATGGCGCTACATCTTCATGAGAGAGCTACACACCGGTTGGCATGGGGATGGACTCGTCACGTCCGTCGAGATGGCTGACACGGCGCGACAAGTGCGACTGTTACAGGACGGCTGGTATGGGACGGGTATGCGTGAAATAGATGGGACATGGTATATCGACTACGAAAAACAAGCCTGATCGTCATGATCAGGCTTGTTTCAATCGAGTAGGAACAAGACATCGTCCGCGAACTTCTCATACGTCCGGTCGCTCGGATGGAATTGATCGGTCGCAAGGTCCCGTGACACGTCGGAAACGTAGGCGAACGGGTCAATGACGTCGATGCGTTGCGCGTTCGCGAACTGTGCGGCCGACGCATTCCAATCGAGGATGAGTTGATTGAACGCTTCCCCGTTCTCATTGTCTTGGAACGGATTGTATAGCGCGATGTAAATGATTTGAGCGGAATCGTTCAGGTTGCGGATTTCGGTGAAAATCGTATTCAAGTTCGTCTTCGCATCGGCAACGACTTGGGTGATGTCGACCGAGTCGAAATTATCGACGTTCTCGCCGCGGTTGAACAAGTCGTTTCCACCGATCGTCAACGTGATGTATCGAGCGTTCTCGATTGTCCGTCGTACTTCGGGCTGCTCGAGCTGAGCGAGTAAGTCCTCGGTGCGAGCTCCCGAGACGGCTAGGTTCTGTGACCGGATCCCGTCTTCTTGTAATGCCCGGCTGACGGGTTGCACGTATCCGGCGCCCGACGTCGAGCCGACACCGCGTGTGAGCGAGTCACCGAGGGCGACGAACACGTCACCTTCTGGTGCAGGGCGGGCATCCTCGTTGACCGAGAGCGTCCGTTCTGGCGGATGAACGATATCTTGATAACCGATCCATAGGCCGTATAGAGCCGTTCCTGTTAGAAAAATCGAGCCGATTAAAAACGCGTACCACTTTCGGTTTTTCATCTGATGACCTCACTTTCGTTGTTCTCATCATATCAAAAAAACGTGAACGTGCCCTATGTGAATGTTCGAATAGGACAGACTGGCATCGTCTCCGCTAGAATGGAAAAGAGGTGAGACGATGCAACCAACATTGAAGATTGATCAATTGACAAAAGTGATTGGGAAAAAGACGATTATCGACAATATGTCGTTCGACGTGTTCCCGGGTGAAGTGTTCGGCTTCCTCGGTCCGAACGGGGCCGGGAAGACGACGACGATTCGGATGATTGTCGGTTTAATCAAACCGACGAACGGGACCGTCTCGATCTGCGGCTATAACGTCGAACGAGAATTCGTCCAAGCGATGAACCAAATCGGGGCGATTGTCGAAAACCCAGAACTGTACAAGTTTTTAAGTGGTCGTGAAAACTTGGAAGTGTTCGCCCGCATGTTGCCGGATGTGACTGAGGCGAGAATCCAAGAAGTGATTGACCTCGTCGATTTGACGGCACGAATCGATGACAAAGTGAAGACGTACTCGCTCGGGATGCGGCAACGGCTCGGGATCGCCCAAGCGCTCCTCAACACCCCGCGCGTCTTGATCTTAGATGAGCCGACGAACGGACTCGACCCGATGGGGATTCGGGACTTGCGCCTTTTCATCCGCCGACTCGTCGAAGAGACTGGCTTAAGCGTGCTCGTCTCGAGCCACATTCTAGCGGAAATCGAACTGCTCGCCGACCGCGTCGCCATCATGTCTCGCGGCAAAATCGTCAAAGTCGGCACGGTCGGGGACTTGATCAACGAGCTCGCCTCGACGGTCGACGTTCATGTGCCGGACAGCTTCGAGGCGCTCCCGATTGTGCGCGGATTCGAGTCGGTGACCCAAGCCGATGTCATCGATGAACGAACGATTCGCGTCTCGATGAACTTGGAGGACACCGCCGACTTGAACCGCTATTTACTCGAGCGCAACGTCGCGGTCTCCGGTCTAGAGCGACGCGTCCAAACGCTCGAAGAGTTGTTTATTTCGTTGACCGGGGGTGACCACATTGTCTAATCCTTCAATCATCGGATTGATTCGAAACGAAGTGTTAAAGATTCATCGCAAACGACGGTTGCTGGTCGTCTCGACGATTCTCGTCGTCCTCGTCTCGATGTTCACGTATGCGAACTATCGACAGATCGAGAAGCAGCGGGAAGAACAGGGAACGATTGATTGGCGCGTCGATTTGCAACAGGAGATTATCGACACGCAAAACCGGCTCGCCTCGGCGAACGTCCAAGACGAGTTCCGGCAAATCCTCGAATTTCGGGTGCAACAGAACCAATATTACTTAGATAACGACATTAACCCGAGTTACCCGGGGGCACCGACGTTCATGCGCGTCTTCTTCTCCCAAGGGACGACGCTCGTCCTGCCGCTCTTCATCATCGTCCTAATGGCCGATATCGTCAGCGGCGAGCATAACGACGGGACGATTAAGACGCTCTTGTCGCGACCGGTCCGGCGCTTCAAGATCCTGCTCGCGAAATGGATGACGACGCTTCTGTATACGTCGCTCCTCATCTTTATCACGGCGCTCGTCAGTTATGCGAGCTCTGGTATCGTGCTCGGCTGGGACGGTTGGACCGCGCCGATACTGACCGGATTCCAAGCCTCGCCGACCGGTACGTTCTCGACCGACTTCGTCCATACGTTGCCGATGTGGCAATATCTACTCATGTCCGTCGGTCTCGCCTGGTTCGTCGTCGCCGCGGTCGGGACGATCGCACTCATGGTGTCGGTCATCGTCAAAAACACGGCGACTGGGATTGGCATCATGATGGCTGTCCTTATCTCAGGTCCGCTTTTGACGTCTCTCGGTTCGAACTGGGACAGTTCGAAGTACCTCGTCAACGTCAACTTCGGTCTTCATACCTATCTCGAGGGTCAAGCACCACCGATCGATGGGATGACGTTACCGTTCTCGCTTATCGTGATCACGCTCTGGTCACTGGCGGCACTCGCTTACGCGTTTTACCATTTCACGCAAAAAGATGTATATTGATTCGACGTCGCCCGTTACGGGTGACGTTTTTTTATACAGTGAGAAAGGCGCTGTCCTGATATACGAGTAGTCATATTTACTTAATATTTTAAATTATCAAAATAATCAAATGGTTGGATATCTTAATTGTGTGAAACTATGTAAAGTTTGAATCACCACATAAGGAGGGACACACAAATGAAAAAAGTATTATCCACATCCATCATCGCCGGCGTCTTACTCGTACCGCAACTCGTCGGGGCGAGCGAACTCAAATCAGGGACGTTGACGAAACCGTCAAACGAGGCACCGACGACAATCGTCAAAGAATATGCGAAAGCGAAAGGGCAATTCAAGACGCTCGAGTCGAAGCAAGACAAAGTCGGTCAAGTCGTCAAGTTACAACAGACTGTTGACGGGGTACCGGTCTTCGGTGGCATCGTCGTCGGCGTTGTCGATGAAGCGGGACAATTGAAGACGGTCGTCGATGACACGAAAGCTGTCAAAGGATTACATAAGTCAATCAAGTTGAACGAACAAAGAGCAATCAACCGCTATAAAGAGCTCGTCGGTCATCAAGGCGCCTATGAGCTTGAACCGAAAGCGGAACTCGTCGTCTATCCACAAGGCGACTCGGCCGTCTACGCGTATGAAGTGACGGGAACGATTCTTGACGCGGACGAGCCGTCACGTTGGACGTACTTCATCGACGCAGCGAGCGGAGAAGTCGTCAACAAGTTCAACCAATTGGCGCATGCGAAGCCGGTTAACGGTGTGACGGGCACGACGTACACGGGAACAGGCATCGATGTTCTCGGCCAAAGCCAGACGTTCAAGACGACGAAGAGCGGATCGTATTACTATCTTCAAGACTCGACTCGTGGTAAAGGAATTTACACGTATGATGCGAAGAACCGGACCCTCTTGCCGGGATCGCTCTGGGCCGACCTCGATAACGTCTTGAATACGACGTATGACCGGGCAGCAGTCAGCGCGCATGTCAACGCGACGAAGACGTATGATTTCTTCAAGAACACGTATGGACGGAACAGTTACGACAACAACGGCGCCGCGCTCAACTCGACGGTCCACTATAGCCGTAGTTACAACAACGCGTTCTGGGACGGTAGCAAGATGGTATACGGGGACGGGGACGGCCAAACGTTCACATACCTTTCCGGGGCGCTCGATGTCGTCGCGCACGAATTGTCGCACGCCGTCACGGAGTACACGGCAGGACTTATCTATCAAAACGAGTCAGGGGCCATCAACGAAGCCATCTCGGATATCTTCGGCACGGTCGCCGAGTACAGTGTCGGCTCGGATTTTGACTGGTTGATTGGGGAAGATATCTATACACCAGGCGTTGCCGGTGACGGACTCCGTTCAATGGCGAACCCGGCCGCATACGGCGACCCAGATCACTACTCGAAACGTTACACGGGGACGCAAGACAACGGCGGCGTCCATATCAACTCAGGGATCGTCAACAAGGCGGCTTATCTACTTGGAAATGGTGGCACGCATTACGGCGTCTCGGTCCAAGGCGTGGGCGTCATGAAGATGGGGGATATCTATTACCGTGCCCTCACAGTATACTTGACACCATCCTCGAACTTCTCGAGCCTCCGTCAGGCGGTCGTGCAGTCAGCGAAAGACTTGTACGGTGCGACGAGCCCGGAAGCCATCGCTGCGGCGAAGTCGTTCGACGCGGTCGGCATCAATTGATAGGCAGACATCGACTTCACAAGGGGTCGATGTTTTTGTGTGGGCGATACAGGCTCTGAACTTTTGGGTATAAGGAAGGGATATGAAAAAAGTGAGGTGAGCCCGAATGAATGATTTTGATGCATATAAAATTGATCAACAACAAACACGGCGACTTGAGGAATTCGATACATCCGTTTCCGACCGACCGACTGACGATGAATTAAAAAACAAACTGATTCCGGAAAGCATCGAACGATTGAAAGAACTGCATTGGAAACTATATGCCGAGGCGGAGACAGGAGTCATTGTCGTCTTACAGGCGCTCGATGCTGGGGGAAAAGACGAAGCGATCAGCTATATCTTTTCGAACTTGAACGCCCAAGGGTTGAAGACGAACGCCTTCCAGAAGCCGTCCGAAAAAGAAAAGAAACATGACTATTTGTGGCGCATGCACGACTTGATGCCAGAACGCGGGCAGGTCGGTATCCTCAATCGCTCCCATTACGAGGAAGTCATTGCCCCCCGAGTACACGATTTGCTCGGGGAAGAAGCGATTCCGGAAGAGACCGACAAAGAGGCGGTTTGGTCGTTACGTTATCGCCAAATCAATGATTTTGAGCGCTACTTGCATGAGAACGGGTTCGAAATCATCAAGTTCTTCTTCAACGTCTCAAAGGATGTACAACGAGACCGATTGCTGGAACGGTTAAAAGACCCGAAGAAAAATTGGGAGTTTTCCTTTAGCGACGTCAAGGAGCGACAGTATTGGGACGACTATCAGGCCATCTTTGCCGACATGCTCTCGAAGACGGCGACGGAACACGCCCCGTGGTATGTGCTCCCGGCCGATGACGAATGGTACGCCCGCTATATCGTCTCTTCGGTCATGATTGACGTGTTAGAGCAAATCGATCCCGAGTTTCCGACGTTCACGGAAGAAGAACAAGAAAAGATTGACGAGGCCATCCGGACGCTTGAGAGCGAGTGAATCAAGGCGTTCTCGTGAACAACAATTTCCCCTCTTGCATTGAAAGCGAATTCACAGTACAGTGGACATATCGAAAGACGTCTGACATCTGTACAAAGGAGTAATGCACGTGGGGAATATCAGTTTATTGTTTGGTGGCGTGGCGCTATTTTTAAATAGCCTCGTCTTATTCGGGAAAGTCGACGTGAAAAGCGCCGGCGCGTTCAGCTTGTTCACCGGTCTATTGCAAGCGTTCATCGCGACATGGCTCGTCGTCCATGCGACACCGGCCGAAGTGTTCGGTTATGCAGGAATTTATTTGTTCGCTTTCACTTATTTATACGTCGGTGTCACGTTCTTGTATGACTTAGACGGTCGCGGCGTCGGTTGGTTCTCCCTTTTCGTCGCGATTGCCGCATTGTTTTACGCAGGGATCGGCTTCGGACGGGCTGATTTTGTGGACGGGGCGATGTGGACGTTTTGGGCGTTCCTTTGGGCGCTCTTCTTCCTCGGCATGGGGCTCGGGCGCCCGATCGATGCGGTAACGTCACGGGTCGCGCTCGTCTTGAGCTGGTTGACGTTGATCGTACCGGCAATGGTCGGAATGTCTGGACTGGCGACACCGCTATATACGATCATGTGGTGGGCTGCGAGTGGTACAGCGGTTCTCTACTTCGGGTTCACGATGTGGCGATACCGCTTGATTGAAGTGACCTCATGAAGATGCTCCGAGCGAGCATCTTTTTTTTGCGTATTAATTTGTGTCTAATGTGTGAAAAGTGGGAATGGAGAAACAAAGGAGGCGGACACGAATGAGTGATGGACTAGTTTTATTGCTCGGCTTGCTATTATGTGGTTGGATGCTGTTTGCCGTCGTATTTGATGATACAATTAAACGAAGAATTTGACTGACCGTCTCCTTCCTGGAGCGGTCTTTCGTTTGAGGAGTGAGCTGGATGGAAAAAACACCCGTCATCGTGATTGTCGGACCAACTGCGGTCGGTAAGACGAAGACTGGAATCGAGTTGGCAAAAGCATTCAACGGAGAGATCGTGTCCGGTGACTCGGTACAAGTGTATCGCGGCATGGACATTGGATCGGCAAAAGTGACGGTCGAGGAGGCGGAAGGAATCCCGCACCATTTGATTGACATTTGTGACCCCGATGAACCGATGAGCGTCGCCAAGTTTCAACAACGGGCACGTCAGGCGATTGACGATATTTATGCCCGCGGTAAACTGCCGATTCTCGTCGGTGGCACCGGACTATACATTCGATCTATCTTATATGATTATGAGTTCGCTGAACGGCCAGTGAACGAGGCGCTGCGAGCGTCGCTTGAAGACGAGGCGAGTCGCCTCGGCGCGGACGCGCTGCATGAGCGGTTACGTGAACTCGACCCGAGACGGGCCGAACAAATCCATCCGAATAACGTGCGTCGTGTCATTCGCGCCCTTGAAGTCGCGATGCAAGGGGACAGTCAAGCAGTCGATAGCGCCCCGTCCGAACATTATGCCTATAAGCTGTTCGTCTTACACGCTGACCGGGACGTTCTCTATGAACGAATCAATGAGCGCGTCGATGTCATGGTCGAGACGGGTTTGGTCGATGAGGTCAAACATCTCCTTGACGCAGGATATGGGAATACACAGGCGATGCGGGCCATTGGGTATAAAGAAGTCGTCCCTTACATCGAAGGTCGCATCACGGAAGAACGGATGCGCGAGACGCTAAAACAACATACACGGCAATTCGCCAAACGACAATTGACGTGGTTCCGTCATCAATTTGATGGGATTTGGGTGGATATGGGAAGAAAATCATTTGAACTATCGTATAAAAATATTTATGATGAAGTTGAGGGGTTTTTTCGAAAATTCCGATTATTTGAAAGAGACACAGACTAGGGGGAATGCAACATGAAGGCAAGCTATAACATCCAAGACCATTTTTTAAATCAGTTGCGCAAAGAGATGGTACCGACGACCGTGTTTTTAGTGAGTGGGTTTCAAATTCGGGGAGTCATCAAGTCGTTCGACAACTTCACGGTCATCGTTGAGTCGGAAGGACGCCAACAGTTGATTTATAAGCATGCGATCTCAACGTTTTCACCAGCCCGTAACGTTACGCTGTATGAACCAGATGCAGTGGAAGTGACAGAAGGATAAGCCATAAAGAAAGAGCGGCCCGGGGACCGCTCTTTCTTTATGCCGTTTTTACGTCTTTGTCATGACCGACCGCCTCGAGCACGCGGTGGATGGCACAACCGCCAAGGATCGAGTCGAGTTGGTCGCAAAGTTGTGACGGTTTGGACCGATACAAGTGGGCGAACGTGCGCTTCCATGACCGCTCCGCCGACTGGATTCGGACGAGCAGGTCGGCGTGGCTGAGCTCTTTCAACTTTTCGATGTTCATACGGTTCGTCCGGGCGAAGGCGGACAAGACGAGCGCTTTTGCGAGCGGTGTCTGCACTGGATAGCCGAGGACGATTAGTGTCGCCATCGCGCCTTTTAGTTCATGGGTGATAATCGATTCGAACACCGCATCGTGCGTATATGGATTCCCGGCATGACCGGAGACGATTCGTTCGAGATCAGCCTCAGGCACCGGGCAGGCGGCTGCTTTGATGATTTGTTCAGTCGTCGGATGTTCACTCGCATAACGTGTCGCTTCCCCCGTCGCGATGAGCCGTTCATACGTGTCTATCAATGAAATCATTTCGATTCCCCCTTTTTATAGCTAACTCTATCGTATCAATACTCGTAAGCGCTTTCAATGAAATCTGAGATTTTTTTCGACCTATAACGAAAGTATGTTCGCCTAGCCTAATGAAAAACGGTACAATGGGCACAGATGCGAAGGAGGGGCTATGATGAACTATTATCAACAAATCGAACGAGTCACAGGGGACGGGTTTGACCGGAATATTTACCAAATCCCGGCCATGGAGCAATCGGACGTGCGCTTGGCTGATTTGACGGACGGGACGCCCGTCGATACGAAAGCGCTCGTCAGCACGGTCGAGGTGAAAGAAAGTAAGTCGGGCGCGAAGTGGCTTCAGTTGAACGTGACGACGGCGAGCGGTTTAATTCGCGCGAAGCATTGGCTGCGTGGCAATGAGGATCAGCTATTGCCGATTTACGAGTCGGGTGTCGTCGCCCTGTCAGGAAAAATCGACGTCTATCCGAAACCGGATGGCGCAAAATCCATCACGATTGACAAGGTGCAAGCCATCTCTCGCGACGAAGCGGTCTCGCTCTTACCTGGCCTGCCAAATGACGAGACGATTGACGCGTTCGCGGACGAATTGTTTGCAATCCTTGCGACGCTATCTCCAGACGCCCAAAAGATTGCCTATGCCCTGCTCGAGGACGTATGGGACGACTTCGTCTTGGCCCCGGCCGCCTTGTATCATCATCACAACTATGCTGGCGGGTTGTTGAAGCACACGACGTGCATGCTTCGGCTCGGCTATCGGATTCAGGAGCAAGACGACTACTTGGCGATGGCGTTCCGTGTCATCAAAGAGGCCGAGCAGTTGCACAAAGTAGACGTATGGAATACGATGAACGGTGTGAAAGTCGAGCAGGCGTTCAAAGGGACGTTCGAGTCGCTGTATGCGGCGTGTGAGGCGGTCGCCGAGCTGAAAGAACCGCTTCGGTGGGATGAACTCGCCCTCGGGATTTTGTTCCACGATATCGGCAAACTGTACGAATATAGTCATCTATTGTCGTCACCGCGTCGCTTCGAGAATTTGTTTGCCGTCTCGGGTACGAGCGAGACGACAGGGATTTCCATCAATCCGATGGGCAGTCTAATCGGTCATATGCCGTATGGAGGGCTGTTGTTCGAGAAGAGCCAGCGTCAGTCTGGCGTCACGTTACCGCTTGATGTCCATCATCGGATTTGGCATATGATTTTGTCCCATCATGGAAAGCGGGAATGGGGATCGAGCGTCCTCCCGGTGACGGCTGAAGCGTGGTTGCTCCATCTCATCGACCTGCTCGACGCTCGGTATGAGAAGTGGGCGCGTGTCCATGACAATCTATGAAGTGAGGTTTTTGCAATGATTCCCGTGCAACTTGTGACCGGTTTTTTAGGCGCCGGTAAGACGACTTATATGAACAGGCTGCTCGCGGCGACGAACGAGCGTATCTTGCTCATCGTCAACGAGCTCGGTTCCATCAATTTGGATGAGCAACTGATCGTCCAAATGGACCAAGAACAAATCGAACTATCGAACGGCTGCATTTGCTGCTCGATTCAAAACGATTTGAGCAAGACGTTTTATCAGCTCGCGGCCAAAGACAAGACGTTCGACCGAATCGTTATCGAGACGACGGGCGTCGCCGATCCGGCCCCGATCATCCAGACGATTTACTATGATGACTATTTACGAACTCATTTCAAGCTGACCGCGATTTTGACGGTCGTCGATGCGAGTCAAATGGACCGGGACTTGTTTATAGAAGGAATTCACCAAATCGCTTATGCCGATGTGATCCTGTTAAATAAGACGGACCTCGTGGACGAAGCGGTGCTCAGACGGGCGCATGAAAGGATTCGTACAATCAACCCGACCGTTCGTGTCGTCGAGACGGTACAAACGGAAGGGGACTACGATCTGCTCGAGGATACGTTCCAATTGTCCCGTGTCGATGAGCGACAGCTGTCCACGTTGACGGAAGGTCACGGCTCCGTGGCCACACTCCGTGCCGTCACGTTGACGACAGATGTTCCGCTTTCCCGGGAGCGTGTGACGCGTTACGTCCGAGAGGTGCTCATGCATTATGAAGATCAGCTCTATCGCTTGAAGGCGATTGTCCGACTTGACGGGGAACAATCCAAATTCGTCGTTCAGGCGACGAACCAGTTGATGGGTGCGACGTTCGCGAACGAACCGAGTGACGACACCCGTTCCGTGTTCGTCTGGATTGGGAAGGAACTTGACCGTGAAGCGCTCGCTCGCGGATTACATGCTTGTGAGGTGGATGAGACGTGAAACTGATGTTAGTAGATGGGTTCAACTTGTTGTCACGTTATTACTTCGCGACAGAGCGTCGCCGGGCGCTCGACCCTGATGTGACAGTGAAAGGATTGCTTCGAAAAGTCGATGGCTGGACGAATGACTTCTCCCACATTGCCTTCTTTTGGGACGGGCCGCGTGAATCGACGCATCGCTTCGCGCTGTTCCCTGAGTATAAGGCGACGCGGACCGGACTCCCGGAGCCGTTATTTGACGACTACGTCAAATTACGGGCGGCCTTGACGGAACGAGGCATTTTCCAGTCGGAACTTGCCGGCTATGAGGCCGACGACTTGATGGGGGCGGTGGCGACACACTTCCCGGGCGAGTCGTACCTCTATTCGTCGGACCGCGACCTGCACCAACTGTTATCGGATTCGGTCTTTCAAATCGTACCGAAAAAAGGGGAAGAAGTGCTTATGAACGGGACGCTGTTCGAGTCACTCTACGGCATCAAACCGCTCCAATTCGTCGATGTGAAGGCGCTCCAAGGTGACGCGTCGGACAACATCCCTGGTGTTCGCGGAATCGGACCGAAAACAGCGACGATTCTCGTTCAGTCGTATGATACGGTCGAAGTGCTATTTGATCGATTGAAGCATGATCAACTGCTCGAGGCGCACCGGAAGTTCTCAAAGAAGCTCGATGGACAGGAAGGCGTGGCGAAGTTGTCGAAACAGCTCTCGCTCATCGACATTCATGCCCCAATCGAGATGGACTGGGAGGCGTATCGCTTTGGTTCACATCTATTTTGACGCCGCCACGAATCAAGAGACCGCTCTGAACGGACTAGGTGTCTGGCTGCGGCAAACTGACGGCACGGTGTCGACGTATATGAAGAAAGTGTCGGGGTTGACGAGCGTTCAGGCTGAACTTGCCGCCCTCGACTTTGCGCTCGAACACGCGCACCAGCTCGAAGGTGAGACGACGTTCATGATATATTCGGATGCGGAGACGGTCGTGCGCGCCCTTGAGCATCGGTTTTTAAAAGATCAAACAATGCGTCCTTTGTTCGTTAAAGCGCTAACGCTCTATGACGAGTTGCCACATAAGTTCATCAAGTGGATTCCGCGTGCGGAGAATCGATCCCATGATGTGGCGAAACGAGCATTAATGATGGAGTGAAAGTCGGGCGTTGGCCCGACTTTTTGTCAATTGCAGGGGAATGATTTCTTTTTTGCAAAAGTTTCGCTAAAATGAAAGCGTAGTCAAAAAAAGAGGGGGAATTTTCATGGATTATCGGATTGAACGGGACACGATGGGGGAGATCGACGTTCTAGCTTCGGCGAAATGGGGCGCACAGACACAGCGCAGCCTAGAGAACTTTAAAATCGGGACGGAGAAGATGCCGATCGAGGTCATCTACGCCTTTGCCATCTTGAAAAAAGGAGCCGCGCTCGCCAATGCCGAACTCGGCGTCCTCGAACAAGAGAAGGCCGATGTCATCGCCGAAGTGGCCGATGACATCATCGCAGGGAAACACGATGCCGAGTTTCCGCTCGTCGTCTGGCAGACCGGTTCTGGGACGCAGTCGAACATGAACGTCAACGAAGTCATCGCCCATTTGGCGAACGACTTATTGAAGGCGCGCGGTCAAGCGCTCACGATTCATCCGAACGACGACGTCAACAAGTCGCAAAGTTCAAACGACACGTATCCGACCGCGATGCATATCGCGGCCATCTTGGCGGTCGAGGATCACGTCCTCCCCGCGATCGACGCGCTGCACGGGACGCTCGCGCGTAAGGCCGATGAATTCATGGATATCGTCAAGATTGGTCGGACCCATCTTCAAGATGCGACTCCCGTCACGCTCGGGCAAGAGATTAGCGGTTGGGTGCGTATGCTCGAACTCTCGAAACAGATGATTGAGCGGACGATCGAACCGTTGACGGAACTTGCGCTCGGGGGTACGGCTGTCGGAACGGGCATCAACGCCCATCCGCGTTTCGGGGAAGTCGTCGCGGAGAAGATTTCACACGAGACCGGTAAACCGTTCGTGACGGCAGTGAACAAGTTCCATGCGCTCACGAGTCATGACCAGCTCGTCTTCACACACGGCGCGTTGAAGGCAGTTGCCATGGACGCGATGAAAATCGCGAACGATGTCCGATGGCTCGCCTCGGGACCACGTGCTGGAATCGGAGAGATCACCATTCCTGAAAATGAGCCGGGTAGCTCGATCATGCCAGGTAAAGTGAACCCGACGCAAAGTGAAGCGTTGACGATGGTCGCCGCGCAAGTGCTCGGCAATGACGCGACAATCGGATTCGGCGCGAGCCAAGGGAACTTCGAGTTGAACGTCTTTAAGCCCGTCATCATGTATAACTTCTTGCAGACGTGCCGCCTGTTGACGGACAGTCTGCACTCGTTCGATACGCATTGCGCGGTGGGCATCGAGCCGGATCGTGACGTAATCGCCCATAACGTGGAGCGCTCGCTCATGCTCGTCACAGCGCTCAATCCGCATATCGGTTATGAAAATGCGGCGAAAATCGCGAAACTGGCCCATAAAGAAGGCGTATCGCTTAAAGAAGCGGCGCTGAAAACGGGTCTTCTCAGTGAGGAACAATTCGACAAGTGGATTCGTCCGGAAGAGATGACGTCACCAAACTTAAAAGTCGAAAAATAAAACAAGGGCGGCCGCAAGGTCGTCTTTTCTTTATGGTATTTTAGGGCGTAAGTACTAACTATCTGTCAAACAATAGGAATAAAATGAGGAAATAGTTGTATTTTCGTGGGCGAAGTCGCATAATCGAAGACAGAAGCGAATTTCGGGGAGACCGAAACTGGGGGGTCGGGAATGTTGCATCAACCTACAGCTCGTATACACGAGATCTTGTCCAAGTTGACAGAAGCGCGCCAACTGCCAAAACAAGACATCGACTATTTATTGGATTGGATGAAAACCGAAGTGAAGAAGCGACGATTCATGCATTTACTCGAGATTTTCAGCCGAGTTGAAGCGGATGCACGTGATTTGCCGGCTGTCCTATCCCAAGCGGAGGCGACGGCTTTGATTGCCCCCGTCAAACGATACATACATACGATTCTCGGCATCGACCAAGAAGACGAAGACCTCGTCCTTATCTTATCGACGAGTTTCTCGACGTTCAGTCGATACAAACCACGTGTCGAAAAACTCGGGGCGCGGCCAGTTTTTTTACAAACGCTCGCCGAAGCGGTCGAATATGATTACGAGGACGTCCCGAAAGCGATCATGATGGACGTCGAGCTTTGGTCGAACTTCCGAGAGCGCGACATCCAGTCGTTCGTCAGCAAGATGAAGAAGCTATACGTCCCGCTCATCGTCATCGGTACGAACGAACATTACCGGCTAGCGGCGTATTCATATGGCTTCGATGACTATTGGGAGTCTTGGATCCCGATGGAAGAGCGCCTCGTCCGGCTCGGACATCATATCGAAAAAGCGCGGCTCGTTTCGAAAGCACTCCTCGTCGATGAGTTGACCGGTGCGTTCAACCGTAAATATTTGAAAGCGACGTTCGGCCGGTTCATGTCCCGGCTAGAGCGTTCAGGTGAGAGTTTCACGCTCGCTTTGCTCGATATCGATCACTTCAAGCAATTGAACGATACGTTCGGTCATGCGTATGGAGACGAAGTGTTACATCGCGTCGCCGAAGAGATTCGGCTCGCCATTCGCTCAAGTGATGAACTGATTCGGTATGGGGGCGAAGAGTTCCTTGTCATCTTGAACGTCTCGGACAGACAAATCGTCGATGCCGTACTCGAGCGTGTGCGGACGCGCATCGAACAGATGACCTTCCCTTATGAACATCATCTCACCGTCTCGATCGGGTACACTCGCGTGTGCGAGACCGGTCTGACGCTCGGTGAATGGTGCGCGTACGCGGACGAGGCGCTGTACAAGGCGAAGCGGGACGGACGTAACCGCATTATCCGTTATTCGACAGCCGTCCGCGAGGAGAAACGCCTCGCCTACGTCACGATGAGCCCGAGAAAGTATGCCCGTTTGGCCGACCAGCTACCGAAGCAACATCGGCGCTATGAAGTCGTGTATCGCCCATACGGGGCATACGTCTGTAACGATCACGTTGAAATGTTCGTGCTAGATGAATCAGGATCAAATGAGGCGCGGACGCTGTCGGCCGTGAAAGAACAACGGGGCAAATATAGCCATATTTTGGCCGTGACATCGCGGACGGCGGCGGAGATTGGGCTATATGACGACGTGTCTGAGGCGGATAGTGAAGCTGCCATCACCGAGAAAATTGAACAGTGGCTCGAAAAGTTGCCGGACTAAAAAAGACATCGAACTCAATCGATGTCTTTTCTGTCGTATTGGTAGAACGTGAAGCTGTGGTCGTGTCGCTCATCGGCCGGATGGAACTGTTCGGACGTGACGACGACGTTAGGCAGCGTCGGATAGAACGTATCCGCCTCGAACGACCCATCGACGGCCGTGACGTAGAAGCGGTCCGTCCACGGCATCGTCTGCTCATACAACGTGGCACCACCGATGACATAGAGATCGTCGTCATCCGCCTGTTCACGGATTCGCTCGAGATTGTGCCACACCTCGACGTTGTCGGCGCTAAACGTTTTATCTGACGTCACGACGATGTTGCGCCGGTTCGGGAGGGCCCCCCCGATTGACTCGTAAGTCTTGCGGCCCATGACGATCGTCTGTCCCGTCGTGATGGCTTTGAACTGTTTCAAGTCATCTGGCAAGCGCCAAAGCAACGCATTGTCTTTTCCGATTTCGCGGTTGAGGCCATAGGCGACGACATGGATGATCATACGCTGACGGCTCCTTTAATGTGCGGATGCGGATCGTAGTCGATAATCTCGAAGTCCTCGAACCGGAAGTCCTCGATCGAGGTGACGTCCCGGACGATTTTTAGTTGCGGGAGCGGGCGCGGTTCTCGAGTCAACTGCAGGTTTACTTGCTCGAGATGGTTATGATAAATATGGGCGTCGCCGAGCGTATGGACGAAGTCGCCGACCTCAAGGTTCGTCACATGCGCGACCATATGCGTGAGTAGGGCATAGGACGCGATATTGAACGGGACACCGAGGAACGTGTCGGCGCTCCTTTGATAGAGCTGGCACGAAAGCTTGCCGTTTGCCACGTAAAATTGGAACAAGAGGTGGCAAGGCGGGAGTGCCATGTCTTCAAGTTGACCTGGGTTCCAAGCCGAGACGATGAGACGACGTGAGTCGGGATTCGTCTTAATCTGTTCAATCACTTGGGCGAGCTGGTCGACACTCGTACCGTCCGGTTTCGGGAACGAGCGCCACTGTGCGCCATACACAGGTCCGAGATTACCGTCCTCGTCTGCCCATTCGTTCCAGATCCGGACGCCGTTGTCTTGCAAATATTTGACGTTCGTCTCCCCTGAAATGAACCAAAGGAGTTCATGGATGATGGAACGGGTATGTAATTTTTTCGTCGTGATCAGGGGGAACCCGTCCTGAAGGTTGAATCGCATTTGATAACCGAAGACGCTCGTCGTCCCTGTACCAGTCCGGTCCTCTTTCACGACCCCGTGTTCGAGGATATGGGCGCATAAATCATGGTATTGCTTCATGTGGGAAATCCCCTTTCTCATTCTAGATATTCAAAAAGTCGCACTCATTATAACACAATATATTGGGAAAACGATGGATGTTTACGGGCAAATCGTTCTAAATATCGATTTCTCTCCGAATGTTTCATGTAGCGAATATCGGAAAAAGAAGACTAAATGAGAAGACGATTTCGCTGACTCAGATTCGTGAGGAGGGATAGGATGAAAGCAGTCATCTGTACCGCGTACGGACCCCCGGATGTGCTCGAGCTTCATGAAGTGGAAAAGCCTGTTCCGAAGGCCGATGAACTATTGATTCGCGTCCACGCGACGGCCGTCCATTCAGGCGACCGGCGGCTTCGGGCGCTCGATGTCCCAGCTGCCGGTAAGCTTCCGATGCGGGTCGTCGTCGGTTTCAAAGCGCCGCGTCAACCGATTTTAGGTGTCGTCTTGGCAGGAGAAGTCGTCGAGACGGGAACACGTGTCAACACGTTCAAGGCAGGGGACCGGGTCTATGCGCTGACGGGAATGCGATTCGGGGGCTACGCGGAATATGCATGTGTCAACTCGCACAAGTGCGTCGAACACATGCCTCGCCATGCTAGCTATGAGGAAGCGGCGAGCCTGCCGTTCGGTGGCACGACCGCCCTCCATTTTTTACGCAAGGTGAACATCGAACAAGCGGAGACCGTATTGATTTATGGGGCATCGGGAGCAGTCGGGTCGATGGCCGTCCAAATCGCCAAATACTTCGGGGCTCACGTGACGGCAGTCTGTCAAACGCGAAACTTCGAACTCGTGAAACGGTTAGGTGCTGACGTTTTGATTGATTATAAGACGGAAGGATACGACAGCAGGCTACTCACGTATGATGCCGTGTTCGACGCGGCCGGGAAAATCGATAAGCGGATCGCTCGGAAGCACGTCAGAGCGGGAGGGAAGTTTCGTTCCGTCGCCGGTCAAGGTGTCTCGAGTGAACGGAAAGACGACCTGACTTTCTTGAGCGAGCTGTTCGACGAAGGGCACATAAATGCGGTCATCGACTCGATTTACCCGCTCGAGGAGATCGTCTCGGCCCATCGTTACGTCGATGCGGGCGGGAAGGTCGGGAACGTCATCGTGAGCGTCGTGCGGCCGAATGAATTGACGTCAGACTAACCAATCGTTTTGTTTTCGCGGCGTAGCTTTTAGGGTATACTTGTGAAGGAAATGAAAGGGAGGGATTCGATGAAATTACAAGGTAAGAACGTCTTGCAGATTGTCAGTGACGACTTCGAAGACTTGGAGTTGTGGTATCCGGTCCATCGCCTACGTGAAGAGGGCGCAAACGTCATCCTCGCCGGCGAGAAAGGGGCGTACGTCTACACAGGAAAGTACGGGGTCCCGGCCAAGTCGGATGTGGCATTTGAAGACGTCGATATCACGTCGTTCGATGCGATTCTCGTGCCTGGTGGCTGGTCGCCAGACTTGTTGCGTCGCTTCGACTCGGTGAAAGGTTTCGTCCGTTATATGCACGAAGAGAAACGTCCAATCGGTCAAATCTGCCACGCGGGCTGGGTCTTAATCTCGGCGAATATTTTAGAAGGCGTCAACGTCACGAGTACGCCGGGCATTAAAGACGACATGGAGAACGCCGGAGCGATTTGGCATGATGAGCCAGTCGTCGTGGACGGACATATCGTCTCAAGTCGTCGCCCACCTGATCTTCCAGACTATATGCGCGCTTTCGTCGATGTCATGGCACAGCGCTAACAAACAAAGGAGCTTATGAACGTTGCTTAAATCTAATCCAATTCTTCGCAAATCAATGGAGTCCACCGCTTACGCGACCGCGCCGATGACAAAGGCCGGCACGTGGTCTAAAATTTTCACGCTGCTCATGCTCGTCACCGCTTCGGCTGGCGTCATGTGGACGCTCGTGCCGACGATTGGGGAAGGACTTCTCTTCCCGCTCATGATCGGGTCAGCCGTACTCGGCTTGGTGCTTGCGCTCGTCATCACGTTCAAACCGAATACGGCACCGGTCGTCGCACCACTTTACGGGATCATCCAAGGGGTCTTCGTCGGAACGGTCTCGTACTTTTTCGAATCGATGGCGCCGGGAATCGTCGGTCGTGCCGTCATGACGACGTTTATCGTCGCATTCGCGATGTGGTTCGTCTATTCGACCGGACTTGTCAAAGTGACGCAAAAGTTCCGCGCCGGCATCATGGCCGCCATTTTCACGGTCATGCTATTGTATCTCTTCCAAATCGGGATGAGTTTCTTCGGGACCGGGCTCCCGTTCATGACCGGCTCTTCGCCGCTCGCGATCGGTGTCCAGTTCGTGATTGTCATCATCGCCTCGCTCGCGCTCGTCCTCGACTTCGATTTTATCGCTCGTCAAGTCGAAGCGCGGGCACCGAAGCATCTCGAGTGGGTCGCGGCGTTTGGGTTAATTGTGACGCTCATTTGGCTCTATATCGAATTGCTCGACTTGTTATATCGCCTCGCAAATCGAGACTAAAATCATCGGCCATTTGGCCGGTGATTTTTTCAGGAAGAAAGGAACGAATCGACATGAAAAAAATAGTCATTATCGGTTCCGGCATCGTCGGAATCTCGGCTGCGTATCATTTGGCCGAAAAAGCAGACGTGACGGTCATCGACCGGAAAGACGCCGGTCGGGCGACCGACGCGGCGGCGGGTATCGTCTGTCCGTGGATCGCGCAACGTCGAAATAAAGCGTGGTATGCCTTGGCAAAAGGCGGGGCACGCTATTACAAGGAAGTCGTCGATGCGTTGCTGCAGGCGGGCGAGACGGACACCGGCTACAAACGGGTCGGGACGCTCGCCTTACATGAAGATAAAAAGCTGAACGAAATGCTTGAACGGACGAAAGTCCGTCGTGAAGACGCACCGGAAATCGGTGAGATGACACGATTGTCGGTCGAAGCGGCACGTTCGCTCTTCCCTCCACTATCCGAAGACTATGAGGCGCTTCTCGTCGAAGGTGGGGCGCGTGTCGATGGGGAGCGAATCCGGTCCGCGCTCGAGCGCGTCGCCATCAAGCGCGGCGTAAACGTCGTCAACGGGTCGGCGCAACTCGTCAAAGGAGACGGTTATCACGTCTTATGCGACGGGGTGCGTTATGAGGCGGATGAAATCATTCTCGCCTGCGGGGCGTGGCTGAAGGAATTGCTCGAGCCAATCGGCTATACGACGAGTGTCAAGCCGGAAAAAGCGCAAATCGTCCACGTGAAGCTACCGGACACGGATACGTCCGACTGGCCTGTCGCGATGCCTCCACGTCGACGTTACTTGCTCGGGTTCGAAGACGGGAAGGTCGTCATCGGCTCGACGCATGAGAAAGAGAAGGGTTTTGATGTCCGACCGACGGCCGTCGGCGTTCACGAAGTGCTCGCGAAAGGACTAGAATCGGCCCCGGGACTCGCTGAAGCAGAGCTCGTCGAGACGCGGGTCGGATTGCGTCCCGTCACGCCGAATTCGATTCCGGTGCTCGGTCGAGTCCCTGGAGCGGAACAGTTGGTCGTCGCGAACGGACTCGGCTCTTCGGGTCTGACGGTCGGGCCGTTCATCGGCAAAGTGCTCGCTGACCTCGTCCTGACAGGGGACTGTGAGCTCGACATGTCGCTTTACCCGATTGAGGAGACGGTGTTTCCAATCGATTGAATGAAAGACGCTCCTCATGCTGGTATGGGGAGCGTCTTTTCGTCATTTGAGAATACCGTGGAGAAAAAAGTGAAAGTATTCATGCATCGTCTCGGTCATCTGTGTCATCGACAGCTCCGGGTCCGACAAAATCGCCTGCTGCATCAGTTGAACGTAACGAAGATAAGCGTCGGTCGAGATATTCGAATCGATGGCTCCACTCATCTTCCCGTACTCGATGAGCTGACGGAACGCGGCATAGCCACGCGCCGCGAGTTCATGCCAAGAGGGGTCCGACGTGACTGTCGCCAATACGGCGTCATCGAAAAGTACGGCCGACTCGATCTTTCGTTTCAAAATGTCGAGCAGCAACGTATCAAATGGAGCGTCGCGCTCGATTTCATGTTCAATCCAATCCATCTCACGTTCGGTCAGGCGGGTGAGCACGAGCAAGATGACTTGTTCTTTGGACCCGAAGTAGTTGTAGATTGAGACCGGGGACACCGAGGCGGCACGGGCGAGCTCGTTTATGGTGAAACGCGACTGTTTTTGTTGCATCAACGTTTTAGCGGCCGTGAGGATCGCCTCTCGCTTCTCCTCGGTGCGCTTCGTGAAACCGTCCATGGCACAACCTCCTATTCGCTTGTTTTGTAATCAATATACCATTTCCATTTCAAAAAAGAACGTGATATACTAGTTTTGTAATGAATAATTGATTATATTTCAAAAAGGAGGCGGGATGATGATACAGATTGATCGCTTGACAAAGCGGTTCGATGCCATTCATGGTATTTTCGACGTGACGCTGCGCGTTGAACCGGGCTCTGTCTTCGGCTTTATCGGACCGAACGGGGCCGGCAAGTCGACGACGATTCGCCATTTGATGGGGTTACTTCATGCGGATTCCGGCAAAGCGAGTGTCATGGGGCATGATTGCTGGCGTGAGAGTGAACAGGTGAAGGCATCGGTCGGCTATTTACCTGGCGAAATCAATTACCCACAGGACATGACGGGTGAAGAAATCATTCGTTTGACGAGCCGGTTACATCGTACCAGCAGAGAACGAGAGGATCGTCTCCGCACGATTTTCCCTTTCGACACGTCGTTGAAAGTCCGCAAGATGTCAAAAGGGATGAAACAAAAGCTCGGGATCGTCACTTGTTTTATGAAAGACGTCCCGGTCTACGTACTCGACGAGCCGACGAGCGGGCTTGACCCGCTCATGCAAGAGCGACTGATTGAATGGGTACTCGCTGAGAAGGCAGCCGGGAAGGCGATCTTGATGAGCTCACATCACTTTCCGGAAATGGAGAAGACGTGTGACCGGGCGGCGCTCATTCGAGACGGCCGGATCATCATCGAGGCCGATATAGATGAACTGAAGCGACGGAGCGTGAAAGCGTACCAAATCGGTCTGAAAAGTGAAGTCGAGGCGCAGGCGCTAGCGGACAAGGTCGGGATTCGTGACGGGCGTACCGTCACCGTCACCGTCTCAACATCGGATGAGTTGAACGCATTGATCGCGACGTTGACATCGTTCGAGGTGGAGTCGCTCACAAGCGGTGCCGACGAGCTCGAGCATATGTTCATGGAATATTATGGGGAGGTGACGTCATGACGTTAGTCCATTCGTTATTCAAGCAGAATCGGAGCTGGATTTTCGGGTACGCGTTCGGGACGAGCCTCTATCTGTTCTTTTTAGCGGCCGTCTTCCCGTCGATTCAAGAGACCGGCCTCATCGAAGGGAAACTTGATTCGTTGCCGCCGGAACTGCTCGAGGTATTTAAAATCGATCCGAGCATCGCGATGGACAACGTCGTCAACTTACTCGCCGGAAACTACTATGGCCTCATCTTCTATGTGCTCGCCATCTTGTTCGCCTTGACGTTTGCCTCACGCCTCATGGCGAAACCGGTCGATTCGGGTGAGGTCATGTTGTATTTGGCGGCACCGATTTCCCGGAGCGCCTACGTCACAGCGAGCCTCGTCGTGTTGTTGTTTGCGACCGTCTTGTTCGTCGCGTCAAACGGCCTCAGCCTCACAGTTGCCGATCTCTTGTTTGATCTCGGAATCGATTATGGTGTCATGTGGACGTTACAGTTGAATGCGGGGCTATTGTTATTCGTCCTCGGTGCGATTGCGTTCGTCATCGCGAGCCTGTTCGACGACAGCAGTCGCTCGTATATGGTGACCGGCGGGTTGTTCGCCCTGTTTTTAATCGCCAACATCTTCTCCGGGTTCAGCGATACGTTCGCATGGCTCGAACGCCTGTCTGTCTTCAGTTTGTTCGATGCTAACGCACAACTGCAAGGTGATGTCCCGACGTTGTCGTTCCTTGTCCTGGTCGGTCTGCTTGCGTTGGCGGTTGTCGCCTGTTATGCGCGATTCACTCGAAAAGATTTGACGATTTAGTTTTTCGGAATAAGTTCTCGGGTATGATACAATCAGCTCGAACAGCTGAAAGGGGAATGAGTGTATGCAATTCGTAACGTTACGCAACGGGGTTCAAATCCCGATGATCGGATTCGGTGTCTGGCAAGTCGACAATGAGACAGAGGCGCCTGACGCGGTCGCTGAGGCACTTAAGGTCGGGTATCGTCATATCGATACGGCTGCCGTCTATAAGAACGAAGAAGGGGTCGCCAAAGGGATTCACGCATCCGGCGTCAATCGTAGCGATATCTTTTTGACATCGAAGATTTGGAACGAGGAAATCCGCCAACGCCGGACGAAAGAGGCGTTTGAAGAATCACTCATTCGACTCGAGACGGACTATTTGGATTTATGTTTACTCCATTGGCCAGTCGACGGGTTCGTCGAAGCGTGGGAAGCGTTGATTGAATTATATGAAGCCGGAAAAATCAAAGCGATCGGTGTCTCGAACTTCAAAGAGCATCATCTCGAGGCGTTGAAAGAGGCCGGTCTGATGACGCCGCTCATCAACCAAGTCGAGTTGCATCCACAGTTGCCGCAACCAGACCTCGTCGAATATTGTCAAGATGAAGGGATTCAAATCGAGGCGTGGAGCCCACTCATGCAAGGGAAGTTCCTCGACATCCCAGCCTTCGCCGAGATTGCTGAGAAGCATGGGAAAACACCGGCACAAGTCGTGTTACGTTGGCATCTCGACACAGGGAACGTCGCGCTTCCGAAGTCGGTCACGCCACATCGTATCCAAGAAAACTTTGACGTCTTCGACTTTGAACTGGATGCAGACGACATGGCGAAATTAGATACCGTGGCGACACACGAGCGACTCGGACCAGACCCGGACCACATCGATTTTTGAACACATTGAGACCCAGCGCTGGGTCTCTTTTTTCGTTTTCGATTGTGTATGAGCGGAGTCACATGGGTATACATTACTATGTTGAAAAAGGAGGTGGCAGATCTTCATTTGAAGATCGCGCATATGGACTTATCAAAATGGCCATTGGTCAACTGGTTGGCATTTTTGGCGACCGTCGTCATCAACTATTTCGCGAGCGGAGACAATGCGGCCGTGTCGGACCGAATTGATATTTTCTTCAAACCGGCCGGATACGCGTTCTCGATTTGGGGACTCATTTATCTCGGACTCGCCGTCTGGCTTGTGTTGCAACTGAAGAAAGGGTCGGTTGCGAACCGGCAGGCGAATCGGATGAAGGCGGGCTTTGTCGTCTCTTGTATCTTGAACGGACTTTGGCTCTTGACGTTCACGAACGAATGGTTCATCGCTTCGCTCGTCGTCATGGTCTTGTTCTTAGGAACGCTCGCTTGGCTGTACCATGTCGCTTTTCGGACATCGACGAGCTGGTTCGATCGTCTTCCGTTCTCGCTCTATATCGGGTGGGTCTCGGTCGCAACGATTGTCAACGTGTTCGTCGTCATGAAGACCGAGCGCATCACGACGGTGCTCGGTCTCGATGAACTGGCCTGGACGTCTCTCATGCTCATGGTCGGCGTCGTCCTTGCCCTCGTATTCATGTGGTGGCACCGTGACTTCATCTATCCGCTCGTGTTCGTTTGGGCTTATATCGCCATCTTTGCCCGAATCGAGAACGCGACGCTCTACGTCGTCCTCGTCAGCGCGCTCATCCTACTCGCGCTCGGTTATGTCGGCTTGATTATTTGGAAACGGCCACGCGGGTTCTTACATCATACAGGGAAAACGGTTTAGGAAGACGTCTGCAAGACGTCTTTTTTTGTGGTCAAAAGAACTCGTTAGTTAATATATGTAGTGGATAAATATTCTTTATTTATTATAAGTTGTTTTCGGAAAAAGCTTGGTAAAGCTATTGAATACGCTTACATCTTCAATACATCGAGATGGTATTATGCAAAAATGTATACATCTCTCTTGATTTTTCAGAATATTTAGAACAAAATAAAACTTACGAAACAGTACGAGAGAGAGGGGTTGATTCGATGAAACGGACGAGTTTATACGATTCACGATTCGAGAAAGACGCTTGCGGCATCGGCCTATACGTCAACCTGAATGGAGAGAAGAAACACGAGATTGTCAGTCGGTCGTTGTCGATGCTATGTCGACTTGAGCACCGCGGGGGGCAAGGGGTCATCGACGCCGGAGACGGTGCCGGCATCATGACGGAGATTCCACATGAGTTGTTCTTGCAGACGATGAATTTGCCAGCACCGGGACTTTACGCGGTCGGGATGGTTTTCTTCCAACCGGAGGAGACGGCGCTCAGTGAGAAGCAACAACAGATGGAGCGTCTCGCCGAAGACCTCGATGTCGCGACAATCGCCTGGCGTGAAGTGCCCGTCGACCCGCTCGCGATCGGTGAGCATGCACGCACGACCCAGCCGACGATATATCAGTGGTTCGTCGCCTGTCCGTTTTTGGATTATGAGACGAATGAGCGAACGCTTTACGAGCTACGCCGCAGCATCGAAAAAACCGAGACGTTAAATTTATATATGCCGAGCTTCTCGACGAAGACGATCGTCTATAAAGGGATGCTCACACCGGAACAAATCGAAAGGTTCTACCTCGATTTACAGTCACCGTTCTATAAGAGCGCGTTCGGCATCGTCCACTCGCGTTTCTCGACGAACACGTTCCCGTCGTGGGAACGGGCGCACCCGAACCGGATGATCGTCCATAACGGTGAGATCAACACGTTACGCGGCAACATCGATGCGATGCGCGCCCGAGAAGGGGTGACGGAGACCGACCTGTACGAGAACGTCGAGCGACTATTCCCGGTTTTGCAAGAAGAAGGGAGCGACTCGTCGATGCTCGACAACGCGTTCGAGTTCTTCACACGAACGGGACGTTCAATCGCCCACACGGCGATGATGCTCATCCCGGAGCCGTTCATCGAAGGCACGATCGATCGCTACAAACGCGACTTTTATCAATATCACTCGTCAATCATGGAGCCATGGGACGGCCCGACCGGGGTCGTGTTCACGGACGGCCGGCAAATCGGCGCCATCCTCGATCGGAACGGGCTCCGGCCGATGCGCTACATCGAGACGGCAGACGGCGAGTTGATTTTGTCATCCGAGAGCGGCGTCATCCCGGTTCAAGCCGAAAACGTGGTCAAGAAAGAACGGTTGCGCCCAGGGCAACTGCTCTTGATTGACTTGGAATCGAAACGACTCATCCCGGACGCAGAAATCAAACAGACGATTGCGCGCGCCGAGCCGTATGGCAAATGGTTGAAGCAGATGAAGACGGTCGAGGACGGGGCTGTCGTCGAGCCCCCTGTCGACGATTTGCAGCGCAAACAACGTGCCTTTGGCTATACGAAAGAAGACATCGAGCAGTATATGGTACCGCTCATCAATGAAAAGAAGGATCCAATCGGGTCGATGGGACATGACCAACCTGTCGCTGTCCTGTCTGAGCGGTCGCGCTCGTTGTTCCACTATTTCAAACAACACTTCGCGCAAGTGACGAACCCGCCGATTGACGCCCTGCGGGAAAAAATCGTGACCGCGACGTTCACATGGCTTGGCCCGCAATCGAACCCGGTCCATACCGGCCGTGGCCATGCCCGCCGCGTCTGGCTCGCACATCCGATTTTAGATGCGTCCCGGCTTGTCGGCATCGAGAAAGAGCTGCGCGTGAGCCGTGTCGATGCGACGTATGCGAGCGGTTTAGAGGCGTCCTTGGAAGCGTTGTTCGAGCGCGTCGAGGCCAAAGTCCGGGATGGTGCGGAAGTCATCGTCTTATCGGACCGCGGTACGAACGCCGAGCGAATCGCCATGCCGGCGCTCCTCGTCATGAGCGCCGTCCATCAACGACTCATCCGTTCGAACTTACGGGCGTCCTGTAGCCTCGTCAGCGAGAGCGGCGAGTTACGTGAAGTCCATCAAGCGGCAGCACTGATCGGTTATGGCGCGGACGCGGTCTATCCTTATCTCGCCTACGCGACGATTGACGAAGCGATCCGTTCGAACCAACTCAGCCACTCATTCGATGAAGCGGTGCGTCGTTATCAAGCGGCCACCGTCGACGGAATCGTGAAAGTCATGTCGAAGATGGGGATCTCGACCGTACAAAGTTATCGTGGGGCCCAAATCTTTGAAGCGGTCGGGTTAGACCGGGGCCTTGTGGAGACGCATTTCCGGGGAACAACGTCACAACTGTCAGGAATCGGGTTTGAGGCAATCGAAGCAGAAGGCCGGGCACAACACGTGGCGGCCTATGACCGGGACCGCCCACTCGACGCAGGGGCTGACTTCCAGTGGCGCGCCGACGGGGAAGAGCATGCGTTCAACCCGAAGACGATTCACTTGCTGCAGCGTGCCTGCCGTGAGAATGAACGACATTACTATGATGCATACGTCCGTCTCCATGAGTCTTCCGGGCAGTTCTTAAGACAGTTGTTCAGCTTCACGGAGCGACAACCCGTCCCGCTCGAAGAAGTCGAATCGGTCGCCTCCATCGTCAGTCGGTTCAAGACCGGGGCGATGTCGTTCGGTTCCTTGTCGAAGGAAGCGCATGAGACGCTCGCCATCGCGATGAACCGAATCGGGGCAAAGAGTAACTCGGGTGAAGGCGGCGAGGACCGCAACCGGTTCGTCCCGGATGAGGATGGGTCGGAACGAGTCAGTCGCATCAAGCAAGTGGCGAGCGGCCGTTTCGGTGTAACGGCCGAGTACCTGTATCACGCCGATGAGATTCAAATCAAGATGGCCCAAGGCGCCAAACCCGGCGAAGGCGGTCAACTCCCAGGCAACAAAGTGTACCCATGGGTGGCCGAAGTCCGTGGCTCCGTTCCTGGGGTCGGTCTCATCTCGCCACCCCCGCACCATGACATCTACTCGATCGAAGATTTGGCGCAACTCATCTTCGACTTGAAGCACGTCAACCCGAACGCGAAGATTAGTGTCAAGCTCGTCTCGAAATCGGGTGTCGGCACGATTGCGGCCGGTGTCGCCAAGGCAAACGCCGATACGATCGTCATTTCAGGCTATGATGGCGGTACGGGCGCTTCGCCACGGACGTCGATTAAACATACCGGTCTCCCGTGGGAGCTTGGCCTCCTTGAGACGCACCAGACCCTCGCCTTGAACGGGCTCCGAGGCCGCGTCACCCTTGAGACGGATGGGAAGCTCATGACCGGTCGCGACATCGTGCTCGCTGCCATCTTCGGCGCTGAGGAGTATGCGTTCGCGACGGCTCCGCTCGTCGTCCTCGGTTGCATCATGATGCGTGCTTGTCACTTGGACACGTGCCCGGTCGGTGTCGCGACGCAAGACCCGGCCCTCCGTGCGAAGTTCATGGGGAAACCAGAACATGTCGTCAACTTGATGACGTTCCTCGCCGAAGACGTCCGCGAGATTTTGGCGTCGCTCGGCGCGCGCACGCTCGATGAAGTGATCGGGCGGACGGATCTTCTCGAAGAGAGCGAATGGAAACAAACGCATGCGAAAGCGTCATCGCTCGACTTACACCCGATGATCGCCATGCCGACGCCGCTTCCGGAGAAGGAAGAGCTGCCGCATCCGGCGTTCAAATCGTATGACCACCGAAAATTGATGCCGGCCGTGTCACGTTCCATCAAATCGGGCCAACCGACGTTCTTCGTCGGCCGAATCCGAAATACGGACCGGGCCGTCGGGACGATGCTCGGCTCGGAACTGACGCGGGTGCACGGGAACGTCGGACTGGCCGAGGACACGATATCGATTCGCTTGAGCGGGTCGGCCGGGCAGAGCCTCGGCGCGTTCTTGCCGAAAGGAATCACCATCTCGGTCATCGGTGACGCGAACGACTACGTCGGCAAAGGGTTGAGCGGCGGGAAAATCGCCCTCATCGCTGAAAAGCATGCCCCGTTTGACGAGAGCGAGCAAGTCATCGCCGGGAACGTCTGCCTGTACGGGGCGACGAGCGGGATGGCGTTCTTCAACGGTCATGCCGGTGAACGCTTCGCCGTCCGTAACTCTGGCGCCGTCGCGGTCACGGAAGGGGTCGGTGACCACGGTTGCGAATACATGACCGGGGGGACGGTCGTCGTCCTCGGTCAGGTCGGCCGCAACTTTGGAGCCGGTATGTCGGGCGGGGTCGCCTATTTGTATGGCGATCAAGACTACGACGAGCTCGTCAACCACGAACTCGTGGCGGTCGACTCGTTGACGGATCAAGACGCCGAAGAAATTTATTCGCTGCTCGAGCTTCATCAGTTCCACACCGACAGTGTCAAGGCGCGGTTGATTCTCGACTCGTTTGAGAACGAGCTGAGCCGTTTCGTAAAAGTCGTGCCGAGAGATTATGCGAACGTCCTCGATGTGATGCGTCAGCTCGAAATGACGCGACCTGAATTGAGCGAGGCTGACCGGGCATTAGAACTGTTCCGAGTCGTCACAGAAGGAGGGGCAGTATGAGACACAACTTTTTAAGCATTCCGCGTGAGACACTCCCAGAACGGGGTGTCAAGGACCGGATTCACGATTATGGGGAATATGCGTCACGGATGGAAGACGGTCCGATCGTCAAGCAAGCCGAGCGTTGTATGGACTGCGGCACACCGTTTTGTCATGTCGGCGATCTGATTGGCCAAGAGACGATCGGCTGCCCGATTCACAACTTGATCCCGGAATGGAACAGACTCGTGAGCGACCAGGATTTCTTCCGTGCTTACGAGCGCTTGATGGAGACGAACAACTTCCCGGAGTTCACGGGTCGGGTCTGTCCGGCGCCTTGTGAAGGGTCGTGTACGCTCGGCATCAGTGAAGACCCGGTTGCGATCAAGTCAATCGAACGGACGATTATCGACCGCGCCTTCGAACAAGGATGGGTCAAGCCTCGTCACGTGCGTCAGCGTACCGGGTATCGCGTCGCCATCATCGGGAGCGGTCCGGCCGGTCTCGCTGCGGCCGACCAGTTGAACCAGCTCGGCCATACGGTCACCGTGCTCGAGAAAGCCGATGAAATCGGCGGCCTCTTGTATTACGGCATCCCGAACATGAAGCTCGACAAAGGCGTTGTCCGACGTCGCGTCGATTTGCTCGAGGCGGAAGGGATTCGATTCAAGACAGGCGTCAACGTCGGGGAAGACGTGACGGTCGAGGCGCTCCGGGGCGAGTATGACGCCGTCATCTTAGCTACCGGTGCCCAAAAGCAACGAACGCTCGGCATCGACGGGGACGACGCTTCAGGAATCGAACTGGCGATGGACTACTTGACCGCTTCGACGAAACAGTTGAACGGAAAAGATTTAGATTCACGCCATGATGCGGAAGGGAAACATGTCATCGTCATCGGTGGCGGCGACACGGGAGCGGACTGCGTCGCGACGGCCATCCGTCAAGGCGCGGCATCGGTCACGCAGTTCGGGAAACACCCGGAGAAAGGGCTATACCGGGCGCCGGAACGGCCATGGCCGCTCCAGCCGGACACGCTGTCGACCGATTACGCGTACGCCGAGGCAATCGGACAATACGAGGCGGACCCGCGCACGTACTTGATTCGCTCGAATCAGATTGTGACCGAAGGCGACAAGGTCGTCGGCATCGAGACGGAACGGATGGAGAAAATCGTCAAACCCGACGGTCACGCTACGTTCTTCGTCGTCGAAGGGTCAGAGAAGACGTATCCGGCCGATCTCGTCCTCGTCGCCATCGGCTTCGAGCGACCAGAGCCGGAACTGAGAAAACTCGGGGTCGAGTCAAAACGTGATTACGTCACGGACGTTGACGGCGTATTCGTCGCCGGTGACGCCCGGCGCGGTCAAAGCCTGATCGTGTGGGCGATCCGTGAAGGGCGTGAAGTGGCAGAAAAGGTCGACGCCTACTTGGAAACTTGTCAAACGGAGCTAAAAACTTCATCATGAAAAGGAGCGACGCCAAGCGTCGCTCCTTATCTTTTTGTCACAGGAGGAAAGCGATGATTACAGAGATCCTCATGTATACAGGATTTTGGTTTTTGCTCGTGCTCGTCTTACTCGGGACGATTTATGCACGGCGCAATCGAAAGTGATTACAACACCATCGCCGCAATCAGTCCGAAGACGATGAGCGGGATGTTGTAGTGTAAGAACGTCGGCCACACCGTCTCGCGGAGGTGGTCGTGTTGACCGTCGGCGTTCAAGCCGCTCGTCGGGCCGAGCGTCGAGTCGCTCGCCGGACTACCGGCGTCACCGAGCGCGCCGGCCGTCCCGATGATGGCGATCGTCGCCTCGACCGAGAAGCCGTATTGGATGCACAGTGGGACGAAGATGGCCGCGATGATTGGGATCGTCGAGAAACTCGAGCCGATTCCGAGCGTGATGACGAGTCCGACGAGCAACATGACGAGCGCTGCGAGGAACTGCGAATCGCCCATGAGCCCAGACGCACCGTTGACGAGGGGCTCGATCGCCCCGGTCTCACGAATGACGGCCGCGAAGCCGCTTGCCGCGATCATGACGAACCCGATGAACGCCATCATGCGCATGCCGCTCGTGAAGATGTCATCGGCTTCAGACCAAGGAATTAACCGGAGCACGCTCAAGAGCACGAGACCGGTCACGGCCGAGGCAATCATCGAGTCGGTCTGCAACTGGACGACGAGGACGACGAGAACGACAGCGAGTGTCAATCCGATCTTCAACGGGCTCAATTGACGCAACTCGTAATCTTTCGGGCCGAGTGCGATCGTCTCGTAGTCGCGCGGCTTCCGATAGTGGATGAAGGCGGCGATGAGACCGAATACCATACCGAGAGCCGGGATGGCCATGATGCCGACAATATTGACGTCGCCGACGGCCATCCCGTTCGTCTCGACGTTCGGCAGCAAGATTTCATTCAAATAAATGCCCCCGAAGCCGACAGGCAAGAGCATGTACGGCGTGACGAGTCCGAACGTGAGAATGGTCGCCACGAGGCGTCGGTCGAGCTTCAACTCGTTAAATAAGACGAGTAAAGGCGGGACAACGATTGGGATGAATGCGATGTGAATCGGCAAGACGTTTTGTGAGCTGATCGCGAGTAAAAGGAGGAGCGACAGCAAGAGCGCCTTGACGAACAAGACGTTCTTCCCGGTGACGTCACGACCGGACATGGCGATCAACCGTTCGGCCAAGACGTCCGGGAGTCCCGTCTTCGAGAGACCGACGGCGAACGCACCGAGGAGCGCGTAGCTGAGCGCGATGGACGCGCCACCGCCGAGCCCGTCGCTAAACGCGGTGAGCGTATCGTTGAAGCCAAGCCCTCCGACGAGCCCTCCGACGATGGCGGCTAAGATGAGCGATAAGACAATGTGCACGCGACTGATGGCGAGCGCGAATAAAACGATGACTGCTAATAAGACAGCGTTCATAAAAGACAACACCTTTCTCCAAAACTCTTTCTCTTATTATCACTTTAATATGATAAAGACTTTTGAAATTTAACATATGAGACCATGCTTGTCAAATCAAGTGTTGAAAAAAGCGATAACTCCGAAAAGTTATCGCTGGCTCGTCATAATTCGACGTTGTGATATACCTGGCGCACGTCCTCGAGGTCTTCGAGCACGTCAAGGAGCTTCTCGAACTGCTCTTTCGACGCGTCGTCGAGGGTGATCTCATTTTGTGGGAGCATCGTCAGTTCGGCGACTTCGAACGAGTCGATACCGGCTGATTTGAATGCGGTTTGGACGGCGTGGAATGCTTCCGGATCAGCATAGACGATGACCGTGTCTTCTTCTTCAAGCACGTCACGCACGTCAAGGTCATGTTCCATCATGAGTTCGAGCACGTCGTCCGCACTCATGCCAGAGACGCCGATGACGGCCGTGGCATCGAACATGTAGGCGACCGAACCGCTCACACCCATATTGCCGCCGTTCTTCCCGAACGCGGCACGGACTTCAGACGCCGTCCGGTTGACGTTGTTCGTAAGCGTGTCGACGATCATCATCGAGCCGTTCGGACCGAATCCTTCATAGCGCAACTCGTCAAAGTTCTCTTCGTCGCCACCTTTCGCCTTGTCGATGGCGCGGTCAATGATGGCACGAGGGACGTTGTACGTCTTCGCGCGCTCGACGACGAACTTGAGCGCTTGATTCAGTTCAGGATCTGGCTCGCCTTGGCGGGCGACGATGTAGATCTCCCGACCGAACTTCGCATAAATCCGGCTCGTGTTGGCGTCTTTTGACGCCTTTTTCTCTTTGATGTTGTTCCATTTACGACCCATTGCATGTCATCTCTCTTTCCATAGTTCGATTGATTCACTGTCGATTATATAAGAAGCGCGGGACATTGACGAGTAAAAATCATCCCTCGCTCTTGTCCATCTTCTCGACAATCTCGGTCAGTGTCTTCAAGCTATCAATCAATCGTGCGGTCTCGTCCTCATCTAAAAAGGCGAGGCGATCTTCGAACAGGCGGCGGAACGAATCGCGTCGTTCCCGAAGGACCTGTTCGCCTTTCTCGGTCAATTGATTCCAGATGACGCGGCGGTCACGCTCGTCCGGCACACGGGTGATGTATCCTTCATCGACGAGTTTCGTGATGAGCGGCGTCACGTTCGGTGGGGCGATTGATAACGTCTCGCTAATGTGTCCGTTTGTGACGGCACCCTCGTCTTCAATCAACATCAATAGATGAAAATGAGAGAAGTTCAAGTTCGGGATTTGGGGCAAGTCCGAGCGGCGAAGTAATTTTCTACGAATCAATGGGATCAGTTTAACGAACTGATCGGCTGCATCTTGTCTAGGCATAGGTCTATTCACTTCCTAATCAGGTTCTACTTCCCATTATACACGAGTGGGGGACAGCTTGGACGACCAATCCTCATTCCGTGACATTTTGCACAGCGCTTCCGTCGCATCGTGGACATAACGTTTGTAAGCGTTTACATATCGTCTGTACCTTATTTTCATGAAAACGAATAAGATTTTACTGAGCATCATCTGAAAAAGCAATCCCTATCCTCATTCTTCTAAAAAATCTTGTGAAACAGTTCACATTGTTGTCACGCACAAAATCGGAAAATCGGTGTATTCTATGAATGTGAAGGAAAGCACAAACTCTTCTTGAACTAACTGATTGCCCCGTGCTCTCCATCAAGTCAGACTTATCAGCTCTCATTCATGAGGAGGAAACCAACATGGCAGTTAAAGAGAAAGCAGTAGTAGAGACATCAGCAGAACAGATGGTCGACACGCTCGTCACACAAGCGCATAAAGCGCTCGATACGTTGATGACGTTCGACCAAGAGAAGATCGATGCGATCGTTCAAGCGATGGCGCTCGCCGGACTCGAACAGCACGTCGCTCTCGCAAAACATGCATATGAAGAAACAGGTCGTGGTGTATTTGAAGACAAGATGATCAAAAACATCTTCGCGACAGAATATATTTACAACTCGCTCCGTGGCGAGAAGACGGTCGGCGTCATCGAAGACGACGAGCAAAACGGCATCACGTACATCGCCGAGCCGGTCGGTGTCGTCGCTGGGGTCACACCGGTGACGAACCCGACGTCAACGACGATGTTTAAAGCAATCATCGCCATCAAGACGCGTAACCCGATCATCTTCGGTTTCCACCCGTCGGCACAACAGTGTTCAAGCGAAGCGGCACGCATCCTTCGTGATGCAGCCATCGAAGCTGGCGCACCGGAACACTTGATTCAATGGGTCGAAAAACCGTCACTCGACGCGACGAAAGCACTCATGAACCACCCAGGCGTCGCCATGGTCCTCGCAACAGGTGGAGCGGCGATGGTGAAATCGGCTTACTCGACTGGTAAACCGGCCCTCGGTGTCGGACCAGGTAACGTACCTGCTTATATCGACAAAACAGCAAAAGTGAAACGTGCCATCTCGGACGTTATCTTGTCGAAAACGTTCGATAACGGTATGATCTGTGCGTCTGAACAAGCGATTATCGTCGACCAAGAAGTGTATGAAGAAGTGAAAGCGGAAATGACGGAACTCGGCTGCTACTTCTGCTCACCAGAAGAGAAAGCGAAACTCGAGACACTCGTCATCAAAACAGACTCATGTGCGGTCAACCCGGAAATCGTCGGGAAACCGGCAGCCTGGATCGCCGAGAAAGCTGGACTCAGCGTTCCGGCCGACACGAAGATCTTAATCGCCGAACTCGAGACGGTCGGTGCGACAGAACTTCTCTCACATGAAAAATTAAGCCCGGTGCTCGGTGCCTATAAAGTTCAATCGCGTGAAGAAGGGTTCGCCATCGCTGAGAAGATGCTTGAAATCGGCGGCCTCGGTCATACGGCAGCGATTCACTCGACAGACGAGGACGCCATTATCGCGTTCGGACTCCGGATGAAAGCTTGCCGCATCATCGTCAACTCGCCAACGGCACACGGCGGGATCGGTGACCTCTATAACGAAATGACACCGTCGCTCACGCTCGGTTGTGGGTCGTACGGGAAAAACTCCGTCTCTGAGAACGTGACGGCGAAACATCTACTCAACGTGAAAAAGGTGGCGAGACGTCGCGTGAACATGCAATGGTTTAAAGTCCCTGAAAAGATTTACTTTGAGAAAAACTCAGTCCAGTACCTTCAATCGCTCACATCGAAAAAACGGGCGATGATCGTCACGGATGAAATGATGGTCAAACTCGGATTTGCCGATAAAGTCGTTAAAAACTTGCCTGCTGGCGTCGAGTACCGCATCTTCGACCAAGTCGAGCCAGACCCATCCGTTGAGACGGTCATGCGCGGTGCTGAAGCGATGCGTCACTTCCAACCAGATATGATTATCGCGCTCGGTGGCGGTTCGCCGATGGATGCCGCGAAAGGCATGTGGCTCTTCTACGAACGCCCAGAAGAGAAGTTCTCGAACCTTCGCCAAAAATTCATGGATATCCGCAAACGGACGTACAAGTTCCCGACGCTCGGTAACAAGTCGATGTTCGTCGCCATCCCGACAACATCAGGTACGGGTTCTGAAGTGACACCGTTCACGGTCATCACAGATAAGAAGAAAAACGTGAAGTACCCGATCGCTGACTACGCGATCACACCGGACGTCGCCATCGTCGACCCTGAGTTCGTCATGACGGTCCCAGCGTCAATCACGGCCGATACAGGAATGGACGTGTTAACGCACGCCATCGAAGCGTACGTCTCAGTCATGGCTAACGATTATACAGACGGACTTGCGCTCCGTTCGATGAAGATGATTTTCGATTACCTCCCGAAAGCGTATGAGAACGGAAGTGACGCCGAAGCCCGTCAGAAAGTCCACAACGCATCGACAATGGCTGGTATGGCGTTCGCGAACGCGTTCCTCGGCATCAACCACTCGATCGCTCACAAAATCGGTGGCGAGTTCCACGTCCCACACGGACGGACGAACGCGATTCTCATGCCACACGTCATCCGCTACAACGCGACACGCCCATCGAAACTCGCGGCGTTCCCGAAATATGAGTCGTTCATCGCCGACGAGCGTTACGCAGAAATCGCGCGCTACCTCGGACTTCCAGCGAGCACGACGGAAGAAGGCGTCGAGTCACTCATCCAAGCTGTCATCGAGCTCGGTCAGCGCTTGAACATCAAGCTCTCGTTCAAAGCACAAGGCATCAAAAAAGCGGACCTCGACGCGAAAGTCGACAAGATGGCGGTCGACGCGTTCGAAGATCAATGTACGACGGCCAACCCGAAAATGCCGCTCGTTGAAGAATTGAAAGAGATCATGTACGCTGCTTACGAAGGCGTATAACCAACACAGGCGACCACTCAAACGAGTGGCCGCCTTTTTTCATTCGAGCAGGGAGAGTCCCATGAACAAGACGATGATGAGTAAAGCGATGACGTTGAACCAGACGACAAACTTGATGGCGATCTCGGCCCACCTTTTTTCTTTTAATGGAACCGGCGTCGGGACTGAAACGGCCGAGATGCTGACGGATGGCCAAACCGTGACGATCGAACCGTATGAATCGGAAATGCCCTATACGGAATTCGTTCAGACCGGGACGACAGATGAGGAAGTGATTGTGATGGCACGACTCGATAGCAGTGGATACGGGGACCATGCGTTAACTGGCCTCGGTGGTGCCTCGATTCTGTATCAAGTCATTCAAGCGATGGATGACGTCAAGACGAAGGCGACGATTCGCTACGTCTTTTTGAACGGGTACGGGGAAGGGTACGAGGCGAGCACGCATTACCTTGGCATGTTGGAAGAGCGCGACGTGACAACGAGAACCGTCATGTTGCTTGACTTGATTGGGACAGGTGATACGGACCGCTTCGTCAAAACGCACGGCATGAAGTCGTATCCGTTCATGGACAGTGCAGCGTTTGAAGATGTCGAAGTGAGAAGTTTAGGGGTGTCGATTTTAGACGAATATCGACAAGCCGGCATCGATGTCATCTCGATGAACGATTCGCTCACAGCGAGCCAGGATGTTTTTACCGAGGACGACACGATCGATCGGCTATCGGATGACGCGATGCGCGAGCATGTAGACTGGATAGTCGAGTGGTTAACGACACAATAAACGAATGAAAGACTGCTGACGAGACATGGTCGGCAGTCTTTTCTATATGAAATAAAAAGATGAATAAACATCTGAACAGAGCTTTATCTATACATTGATTACATAATAATGGAAACATGGTACGCTCGTTTGTAGGGATTGAGGTTCGAAAATCTAACTGATGAAAGGATGAGACAAATGAAAGATACAATTCAAATATATAAGCTGACGATGCTCACGATCATCGCGATCAGCAGCGGCTATATCGCTTGGCACGTCGATGAGCTGATCAATGCATTACTTCATATTTCCTCCGCACTACAAGCGTTGACCTAATCCATTTATATTTCTTGAATCATAGTTAGAGCTCGGTCAAAGACGTCTGCATGGACAAAGCATGCTAGAAAAGTTCCATCGCCCGCAATGCAAGGAATAGATAATATAGCGTCGGGATGAACGTGAGCACCAACCCCATCGATTTCGTTCGTTGCTTGAATTGCAACAGGAACCCAATCGTCCACAGCAGGAACCATAACATGAAATACCAGCGATAGTCTGGCGTGTCCGTTTCGGCTATGCCTGGACCGCTCAACCAAAGTGAACAGGCCAACACAAACAAACCGGATAGGACGTTCCAGCCATACCGAACCATTTTTTCGAACACTCTCTCATTCCTCTCGTAATTTGACTTGTCGTCTCCATCAGATGACGCTATGTGTTCTTTCGACAAATGGTAGTATTATCCTTTTAATTTATACGATCAAAGAAGAGGGATGGGGATGCCCCACCTGTCCGTTCATCAGTTTTGCTCGATACGTCTCGTGATGTCCGGTATGATGAAAGAGGAGGCGATACGATGGAACAAAACTTAACGATTACAAGACCTTACGGTGAATTGATTGGAACACTGCAATTACATGACACGCCGCGAAAGACGGTCGTCATCTTGAGCGGGAGCGGACCGAGTGACCGCGATGGGAACATGGGTCCGTCGTCGTTCGGAACGTATAAAAAATTGGCAGAGGCACTGTTCGAGATGGGCGTCAACGTCTTTCGATATGACAAACAAGGGATTGGCGAATCGGACGGCGACTTCAACAAAGTCGGGCTGCACGACTTGATCGACGATGCGATCGCCGTCGTCAATCAAGTCAAGCGTTTGCCAGAGGTGACCGACGTCGTCATTCTCGGTCATAGCGAAGGGGCGGTCATCGCACCGGCCGTTCAACTCGAGACGAAAGCGACGGGTTTGATTCTCTTAGCCGGATTTAACGACGCGTCGAAACAGATGTTTTTGCTTCAAGCCGATGCGCTCGCCAATGAGATCGGGTCCGTCAAAGGGTTGAAAGGGATGTTTTATCGCTTGACCGGCGTCCCGGCGAAAGTGCGCAAACGGCAAGATGAATTGTTCGAACGCTCGCTGCGGACGAACGTCGCCTCATTCAAATTCCGAGGCCAAATCGTCAATGCGAAGTGGATTCGGGAGCACGCCTCGTATGACGTCCGCGAGCGGCTCGAGCACGTGCGTGTACCGGTCCTTGCCATCACCGGTGACCGTGACGTCCAAGTCCCGCCGGAACACGTTCATTCCGTCAGGACGAAAGGGGACGTTACGAGTGACATCTTGAAAGACATGAACCACTTGCTCGTCGAGCGGACCACGCCGCACTCGTTGCTTCAGTTGCATAAAGAATATCGTGATGCCATCGAGGCGCCGCTACACCCTGTTTTAATCCAAAAGATTGACGAATGGCTCCAAAAGCAACAATGAACAGTCAAAAACGGTCACTAGTTGACCGTTTTTTATGTTATAATTGTGACAATTAAAAAATAAATGAACGAATATGAATGTTTTTGATTGTTTTTTGAATGTAAACGCTTTATATTATAACTACGGAGGGAATATGATGTTAACGAAACAACGACATCAATTAATTTTGCAACGGTTATCGGAACAACGGATCGTCAAATTGAAAGAACTGGTCGAATTGACAGAAGCGTCAGAGTCGACGATTCGTCGTGATTTGACCGATCTTGAGGCAGAAGGTTATTTAGAACGGGTCCACGGTGGCGCCACGCTCGTCATTCACCCGGAAGAAGAACCGACGTTTGAAGAGAAGCGTGACCGTCACGTCGATGAGAAAGTCGCGATCGCACGGAAGGCCGCGACGTTCATCGAGGATGGGATGTCCGTCTACCTCGATGCCGGGACGACGACACAAGCGATGGTCCCGTTCTTAACCGGAAAACAAGTCATCGTCGTCACGAACAGTCTTCCGATTGCGAACGACTTGTTCGACCTCGATATTAAAACGTTCGTTATCGGTGGTGAACTGAAGCGTTCGACCCAGGCGCTCGTCGGCTATAACGCCCGCGAGAGCATGATGAACTATCGGGTCGACCTCGCATTTTTAGGCATCAACGGCGTCGACCTTGAAGCCGGTTATACGACACCGGATCCAGAAGAAGCCCTCGTCAAAAAAACGGCGATTGAACTCGCTCGTACGGCGTACATCTTGGCAGATGACTCGAAATTCGGGAAACGATCATTCAGTCGAGTCGCGCCGCTCGAGGCGGCGACGCTCGTCACACTGTCAGATGTCGCGTACGTCCGTTCAATCGAATCTACTACAAAGGTGGTGAACGCCCAATGATTTACACGTTAACGCTCAACCCTTCGATCGACTACTATGTCACGTTACCAGAAGTCGTGCTAGGAGAAGTGAATCGGATTCAAGAGACAACACAAACCGCAGGCGGCAAAGGAATCAACGTCGCGTTCGTCTTGCGTGAATATGATGTCGAGACGGTCGCGCTCGGTTTCGTCGGTGGATCGACCGGTGAATTTATTAAACAAGCGCTAAAAGACAAGGGTGTCCAAACGGACTTCATCGAAGTCGCGGGCGAGACCCGAATCAATGTCAAGATTCGGGCCAAAGAAGAGACGGAGCTCAATGCGAGCGGCCCAGTCATTCAAGATAGTGAGCTCGAACAGCTGACGAAGCAGTTCGAACACGTGAGCCCAGGTGACATCGTCGTCCTCGCGGGCAGCATCCCGGGCAACTTACCGAGCACGCTCTACCGGACGCTTGCCGAGAAGGTACGGGCCAACGGGGCCGAATTCGTCGTCGATACGACGAAGGAAGCGATGCTCGAAGTGTTGTCGCTCGAGCCGCTCATGATCAAACCGAACCATCACGAGCTCGGCGAACTGTTCGATACGGACATCGAGACGTTCGAACAGGCACTCCCCTTTGCGGAGAAGCTCGTCGAACGTGGAGCGCAAAACGTCATCGTTTCGTTCGCCGGTGACGGCGCGATGCTCGTCAACGCGAGCGGAGCCTATACGGCCAATACGCCGAACGGGAAGCTCGTCAACTCGGTCGGAGCCGGTGACTCGCTTGTCGCCGGGTTCGTCGCCAACATTCTCGACCACGACGCGTCGGAGGCGTTCCGCTATGCGGTGACGACCGGCAGCGCGTCTGCCTATACGTTTGGCCTCTGTACGAAACAAGACGTGGACCGCTTGGTCGGCGAAGTCGACGTCACCCCACTATCTCGATTGGAGGAAACAACATGAACATCACGGATCTGCTCAAAAAGGACACGATTCAATTGAATCTCGGCAGCCGTACGAAAGCCGACGTCATCGAAGAACTCGTCGACGTGCTCGACCGGGCAGGAAAACTTTCGGACCGGAACGGCTATCGTGACGCCATCCTGGCGCGTGAAGCGCAAAGCACGACCGGTCTCGGAGAAGGAATCGCGATTCCACATGCGAAGACGAAAGCGGTCAAAGAGCCGGCAATCGCGTTCGGACGCTCGGAAGGCATCGATTATGAGGCGCTTGACGGGCAAGACAGCCGCTTGTTCTTCATGATCGCAGCGGGTGAGCATGCGAACAATGAGCACTTGGAAACGTTATCGAAATTATCTGTCTTCCTTATGGACCCGAACTTCCAAGAACGCCTTTACGCTGCGACTTCTGCCGATGACGTCATTCGGGCCATCGAAGAGAAAGAAGCGGCTGAAGCGGCTCCGGTCGAAGCGAAAGCGGTGAACGAAGACGCGCCATACATTCTCGCTGTCACGGCGTGTCCGACAGGGATCGCGCACACGTACATGGCCGCCGATAGCTTGAAACAAAAAGCGGACGCGATGGGCGTCGAGATGAAAGTCGAGACGAACGGATCGACCGGAGTGAAAAATGAATTGACTTCGGCTGACATCGCGAAAGCGACAGCGATCATCGTCGCGGCGGACAAGGCGGTCGAGATGGACCGCTTCGCCGGCAAACACGTCATCGAAGTTCCGGTCGCCCAAGGGATCCGGAAACCGGAAGAATTGATTAACCGTGCCGTGAAGCAAGATGCGCCGGTTTATCAGTCGACTGGTAAATCTGGTGGCGAGAAAAAAGAACAGCGCACCGGTGTATACAAACACTTGATGAGCGGGGTCTCAGCGATGCTTCCCCTCGTCGTCGCGGGTGGTCTCTTGATCGCACTCAGCTTCTTCTGGGGCATCAACTCGGCGAATCCGGACGATCCGTCATACAACGAATTTGCCGCACAACTCATGACGATCGGTGGCGCCGCGTTCGGGTTCCTCGTTCCAGTCCTTGCCGGTTTCATCGCGATGTCCATCGCCGACCGTCCGGGTCTTGCACCAGGTCTCGTCGCCGGTTTCCTCGCAAGTGAGGGTGGGGCAGGGTTCCTCGGTGGTCTCATCGCCGGTTTCCTCGCAGGTTATGTCGTCGTGTTCTTGAAGCGTGCGCTCGCGAATTTGCCGGCCTCACTTGAAGGAATCAAGCCAGTTCTCTTGTTCCCGCTACTCGGTTCATTCATCTCAGGGATGATCATGTTACTCGTCGTCAACGAACCGATTGCCGCGTTCATGACATGGCTCATGGAAGTGCTCAACGGCATGAGCGGTGCGAACGCCGTCTTGCTCGGCGTCATCGTCGGAGGCATGATGGCAGTCGATATGGGTGGTCCGATCAACAAGACCGCCTACGTCTTTGGTACAGCAGCCCTCACGGCCGGAAACCAGGAAGTCATGGCGGCTGTCATGGCCGGTGGGATGGTCCCGCCACTTCTCGTCGCACTCGCATCGACTGTGTTCGCACGTCAGAAGTTCTCGAAACAAGAGCGTGAGGCAGGGAAGACCGCCTACGTCATGGGTGCATCCTTCATCACGGAAGCAGCCATCCCGTTCGCAGCGGCTGACCCGATTCGCGTCTTGCCGTCAGCGATTCTCGGATCTGCCATCGCCGGTGGATTGTCAGCATTCTTCGCCATCCAATTGCCTGCACCGCACGGCGGCATCTTCGTCTTCCCACTCCTTGAAGGAGCCGGAAACGTCGTCATGAGCATGGGGCTTTACGCACTTGCGATTCTCGCTGGTGCCTTGATTGGAGCACTCCTCCTTTCATTCTTGAAAAAACCACTTACGACTGCGACCGCTACACCTACACCGAAACAAGACGTCGCGTAAGATGAACGACCGTGGACAGACCACGGTCGTTCTTTGTCGCTAAATTGTCTTTGGATTTGCTTGGCTAATGGATTGCAAGGTGGCGATTTGTGGTAAAATACTTGTAAAACTTATGCTAGGAGGGGGCCGAGATGATTATACGAGTAGCTGAACCGAAAGATGCGTATGGAATCGCACGCGTCCGAGTGAACGGTTGGCGGACGACGTATCGGGGCATCGTGCCGACCGATTTTCTATTGAAGTTGTCATCGAACGCGGTTGAGTGGGCCGAGAAGGTCCGCGACGCCCTCTCGCAACGGGAAGTGGACGGATATGTCGCCGTCGTCGATGAAGAAATTGTCGGCTTCGTCCTTTATGGCGCAGAGCGGACAGGGAAGTATCCAGAACATTCGAATGAAGTGTACGCCATCTACGTGCTCGAAGAACATCAAGGGAACGGTCTCGGCTCACGTTTGCTCGAGAAGGCAGTCGAAGCGATGAGTAGCTCAGGGATGATCATCTGGGCGCTCGAGTTGAACCCGCATCGCTCGTTTTACGAGCAAAAACAAGGCGAAGTGATTGACGAAAAAGAGCGCACGTTCGGGGAAATCGCGCTTCGCGAAGTCGCCTACGGGTGGACGAAGGCCAATTATGATGCCATTATCGGTGCTTGAACGGACGTGACCTCGTTGTCGCGTCTTTTTTGACGACTTCCAATCAAAAGGAGAAGATGACTGGATGTATATATACAGTGTGACGAAATACAATCCTGACACGAGAGGGAAGATTGACGAATGGATCGATATGTCATGCATCGGTGACACGTATGACGGGATTGTCTTCACGCTTGAAGAATATCTACGTGTGGAAGCCAATTATATTGAAGTGATTGAGCGAATGATGGATGATTTGGGCGTGAAAACGTTGACCGTCTCCTACCTTGAGCGACGTTTCCATGACTATGCGTATCACCCCTCTTCAAGACGTGCGTTCAATGCGCTCTATCCGATTCGAATGAGAGACATGCGTAAAAAAAATGAAGACAGGCAACGTCCTATCGCGGCGTCACAGTCACATCCCGAACATGCTACGACTCATGTTAAGGAATGGGCTATACGCCGAGTTAGAACATAAGGCGGAAGGCTCAGACGAAGCGTATATGTTCAAAGTGTTCATCGGATACGACTACATGATGGGTGTTCATTCAGCGGTTGATCTCTCGTCACTTCAAGACGAGTTGCGCCAGTTAGCTATGTATCTTGAAGACTAAAGGGGGGGAGGGGAATAGCGTATGAATACGATTCCAGTTGAAGTTTCATTTCGAGCACGAGACGAACCAACAGACAGCTCGCGACGTGTTAAACATCATGACGGACTATGGTCTAGTCATAGACAAATTAGGTTTCTATGAGCCGATCAACACCCCGTTTACAATTGAAACGTTTCTAAAATGGAATAGAATTGGAACAGCATGCTATCGCCTCTTTTATAGATTCTATAAAATACCAACCGTTGAAATCCTATAAAGAAATTGTCTCGGCATTTTTAGTTTTTATCAAAACTGAGAGGAGCTTGTTTATGGACGGTCGAATCGATACGTCATCAAAATGGATTCCGTTTTCTTCTAAGGAGATTTATGAATCATTTCTCGACCCAAGACGACTTGAGAAATGGTTGGCGCCAAAAGGGATGTCCGCGCAGATTGACGTGTTTGACCCACAGGCCGGTGGCATGTATCGTATCGTTTTGACGTATGAAGACGAAACCGTAACTGGGAAGACGTCGTCACATACAGACGTCTCGAAAGGGCGATTCGTCGAGCTCGAAACGAATCAGAAGATTGTCATGGCCGGTACATTCGAGACTGAGGATCCCACATTTTCAGGTGAGATGGTGCAAACATGGTATCTCGAGGAAATTGATGACGGGACCAACGTAACGGTCGTTTGTGAGAACGTACCGAGCGGCATTCGCAAAGAGGACCATTTAAACGGATTAAGAGCGACGTTAGACCAACTTTTGTCGTTTCTTCAGGATAACCGCGATGGATAATTGCTCTATTCGAATGAGGAGATTGTATTGGCATTCTTGCTATTTATAAACCGACATGGAAAAAGGCATAATTAGGCTCCACAAACACAGCCTTTACACCTGCGCGAGCAGGTGTTTTGTCGTTTGTTGACTGCAAGCTGGAATGAAAAGGTTTTCAATTATGAACATTTTAACTAGCGAGAAGAATTTTAGTGAGGGTTATTAAGAAACACAGATTTTGTCCGATATTGTCAGTAACGTGACGAGCGATCGCTCGAGATTGGAGTTGTTTTATGAACCGAAAGTCAACACGCACGATCAGCATCAAACAGAAATTGATTATCATGTCTGCACTCGTTTTACTCATTCCCTCTTTATTGATTGGACTTGTCGCCTATGGTCAGGCGAAACAGAAAATCAAAGATCAAATTTTGCAGTCTGCCCACTTGGGTGTGGAGCGGATGGATGTCGAGATCAACAATTTGATTGGTCCGATTAAAGGTGACGTCGATTTCTTTGCCGAGCGCATCGATGCGACGCTCTACGAGTCGGGAGGTGACAATCTGGCATTAGAAGAGAAGCTCCTCGAGTATTTGGCGACACATCCGAAAGTCACCAACATCTATTATGCATCTGGCGAAGGCGAGATGACCATCTATCCTGAACAGACACTTCCGGATGACTACGACCCGCGGACGCGTCCGTGGTACGAGGCGGCCGAAGCGGCAGCTGGGCAAGTCGTCATCACCGACCCGTACGTCGACGCCGCGTCAGAGAAGATGATGGTCACCTTGTCGCGCGAAGCGACTGATGGACGAGGGGTCATCGCGGTCGATGTCGACGTCAATGACATCGCAGCCGTCGCGGCGAGCATTCAAATCGGGAAAGACGGCTATATCACGATTCTCGACCGGACTGAGCGGTTCGTCACCCATCCGACGCTCGCAGCTGGGGAAGAGGCATCGGGCGACTGGGTCGAACCGCTCTACAGCAAAGAGGCGGACAGCTTCGCCTATACGCTCGAAGGTGACGCGAAACAAATGGATTTCATGACGAACGGACTGACCGGTTGGAAAGTCGCCGGTACGCTTTACGAAGCCGAGATCGACCAAGAGACGGTCGGCATTTTGTGGACGACGCTCGCGGTCATCGCGGGGATGATTCTCATCGCGTCGGCTCTACTCTATTTCGTCATTCGCTCCATCGTTCGTCCGCTCAATCGTTTGACCGCCGGGGCCGCACGCATTCAACAAGGTGATTTGACGGAACAGATTCCGGTTGACTCAAACGACGAAATCGGGCGTGTATCCGAAAGTTTCAATGCGATGACCCAATCTTTGCGTACGATTGTTTCAAGACTTGATGCATCAATCGGTCAAGTGGCGGCATCGTCGCAGGAACTGATGGCCAATTCCGCTCAAAACACGGCGTCCTCTGAACAGATTGCCGGTGCGATTCAACAGATGGCGGCCGGCGCGGACGACTCAAAACGTCAACTTGACGATAATGCCGTCTCACTTCAAGCCATCACTTCGGGAATCATGCGCATCGCAGAGAGTTCGACGGACGTGTCAGAGCTCTCGCGCGAGACGGCGATGGAAGCAGAGGATGGGACCGCTGCCGTGACGAAGAACGTGGCCCAGATGCGCGCCATCGATACGTCGGTCGAATCTTTCGCTCACGTCATCGAGTCGCTGTCAGACCGCTCAAACGAGATTGGGAATATCGTCGACGTCATTAACGGAATCGCGGCGCAGACGAACTTGCTCGCCTTGAACGCAGCAATCGAGGCGGCCCGGGCCGGCGAGAACGGCAAAGGGTTCGCGGTCGTCGCGAGCGAGGTACGGAAGCTCGCCGAACAATCACAACAGTCGACGAAACAGATTGCCCATTTGATTGAACGCATCAAACAAGAGACCGAACAGTCGGTTGTCTTGATGAAAGAAGTGTCGGGTCATACGAAAGCAGGGCTCGAGACGACGGAGAACACAGCGGCCCGGTTCCATAAAATCATGGCCCGGACGCAAGCGATGACCCCGCGCATCGAGGACGTGACGGCGACGGTCGAAGAGATCGCCGCGAACGTCGAAGAAGTATCAGCTGCGGCGACACAAATCGCGCACATCGCCGATGAGAACTCGAGTGCCTCGAAGCAAGTGGCCGCGACGACCGAAGATCAACTCGGTTCGATGGAGGAAGTGTCACAATCCGCGAAAGCACTCGCCGATATGGCAGAAGAACTACAAGAACTCGTTTCACGATTCACGATTTAACGACAAAGCGTCGCGAACTCCAAACTCGGAGAATTGCGACGCCTTTTTTCATTGCTTGCTTGAGACTTGATTCCGACCGTGGTGTTTTGCCGCATATAACGCTTCGTCCGCGTCTTGTAACACTTGCTCGACCGATTTGCCGCCGGCGAACGAACTGACGCCGAACGAGCACGTTACGTGAGGGACTGGCCCGAACGGTTCGTCGTTCACGGTTTGGCGGAGCTTGTCGGCCAAACGGACCCCGTCGGCGAGTGAGGAATGCGGGGCGACGATTAAAAACTCTTCCCCGCCCCAGCGGCCAATCGCATCGGTCTTCCGGATGTTTCGTCGGAGTAGCTGGGCGATTGAGCGTAAGACGAGATCTCCTGTCGGGTGGCCGAACGTATCGTTGACGAGCTTGAAATAATCGATATCGAGCATGATGACCGCGGCATCCGTTGAGGCATCGGGACGCTCGGCCACGGCTATCAACAAGTCGCTCACTTTCTTACGGTTGTACAGTTCGGTCAACGGATCGAGGGAGGACAGCTGTTCCATCCGTTCTTCGTAACGCCGCTGCTCGGTCGCGTCTTCGAGCACGCCGACGCCTCCGGTCACGCGGTCGTTCTGGAAACTTGGCGACATCGTCGTCCGAAGGAAGCGGGCCTGCTCGTTCGAGCGATGGTGCCATCCGGCAAGACGGACCGTCTCGCCTGACAAGACGCGTTCTGCTGCCTCACTCAAATTCAATTGAACAGACGTGCATCGTTCAAATGAAGGGTAATCATGCACGGACAGACCGAGTAGTACGATGAACGCCTCGTTGTAGCTGATGATTCGGCCGGACCGGTCAAATGAGAACAGTCCGACCGGAAGTTCGTCCCATGAGGAAGGATCGATTCGTGCTGCAGTTGCTTCATGTTGGTCTCTAGGATCAGCCATAGGTGACATATGCGCGAACGCATACTTCCTCCTTTCCGAGTGGAAATTGAAAGCTTAGGACGTTCGTATTGATACTTTATACCCTGAATTGGAATTGGATTAGCTAAAAAGATAGAGAAATGTGCTGAATCTAAAAAACTGTCAAGGATTAGTCAAATCGAATACAAAAATTGAGGCACGTGCTGCTAGTCAATCAACGCAGAGAAAAAGAGGATGCGAACGAGGCACCCCCTTTTGTCTTAAGTTGAATCACGTAAAGATGTCGTCCTTATTTTGGAGGAGGATTGCGACCTGTCGTCTCACACGGGGAACGGAATCGTTTCGTTCGTACGCAGTCAACACCGGTTCGATTTCGTCGAGATGCGTCTCGAGGATGCGGGGCGATTGGGTGTCGACATACAACCCACCATGGCCTTCTACACAGCTGACCATCGCTTCAAGCGCGACTAAACTGAACGGCCGTCCACGTTCTAACCAGGCATTCATCCGATGCCACGTCGGCATGCTGACGGCAGCGAGTCTCGCCCAGTTCGAATCGAACGCGTCACAGTTTGACTCGATCCAATCGAGCACGTCAGGCGAACGGAAACGATATAAACATAAGAATGCGACACTCGGAAGTTCTTTCGGTTCAATCGCGTCCAACTTGTCGTAAACGCGTTTCAACCCTTCTTCGGTCGGTAGACTGGTCGCGGTCGCAGAAGCGAGTGAATCGAGTAGCTCTACGTCGACATCATGCCAGAGGCTGCGTACCCAGTCGGCTGCCGGTGTTTGGATGACGTCAGCGACGATTTCGAGCAGACGGGCCTTCACGTCGAGGTTTGGCGTCTGCTCATATCTTGTCTTCAAGGCATCGAGCAGCTCAAGCGCGTCGTGTTGCTTCAAAGCACTGATGACTTCGTCCTCGACATACCACCTCGTTACGGCAAACGAAAGGAGCGCCTCGACATCGGATTGGGCTTGCTCAAGCGAAGGGGGCAAGTCCTGTCTCGTCACGATGACTTCTGTTTCCGGTTGACACGCCGTGCCATCTTCATCGTATAAGTCGTCATGTAGCATCGGCTTAAACGATCCATGTACACTTGCCAAGTTGTACCACTCGATCGGGCGCAAGGCATAGTCCATCAGTCGTTCATGGCACGAGGCGCACAGACGGTACGGTTGAACCGGGTCATCGGTCGTCTCGATGACATCGACTGCTCGGTGCTGACAGGCTTCACATATGGATTGATTTGACAACATACTTCCTCCTATTCATTGTTCACTATTGAAAAGTCCGCTCTCCGATGAGAAGCGGACCATTCTGACATTATAAGATTGGACTGAGCAGGCGTGACACGCCTTCTCGCATCCGGACGGTCCATTTCCGTTCGGCGTAATCTTCGACCGTGTAGCGTCGGCTGACGGCAATATCTGACTCGAACAGCGAGGCGAGCTCGAGGGCGACTTGTTTGTCATAAATGAGGGCGTTCACTTCGAAATTCAAGCGGAAACTTCGGGCATCGAGGTTCGTCGTCCCGACCGTCGCAATCTCATCATCGACGACGAGCGTCTTCGCATGTAAGAAGCCTTGGTCGTACATATAGACGTTCGCCCCGTAATCGAGCAGCTCGCCGAGGAACGACAGCGACGCCCACATGACGAACGGATGGTCCGGTTTCCCGGGAATCATGATGTTCATCTCGACGCCGGAAAGGAGCGCCATCTTGCAGGCGTCCATGAAACTCGCGTCGGGGATGAAATATGGCGTCTGAATGATGACACGATGTTTCGCCGACATGATCATTTTGATCATCATGTTCTTCAAATGCTCCGTGTCCGAGTTCGGACCGCTCGTCACGATTTGCATCGGCGATTTGGTCGAGATGTCGTGCCGGACAAAACAGAACGTGTTTTCCGGGTCGTGCTTATCGTGTCCTGAATAGTTCCAGTCCAAGATGAAACGGTGCTGCAGATGATAGACGACGTCACCCTCAACCCGGAGGTGGGTATCGCGCCAATACCCGAACTTCTCGACGAGGCCGAGATATTCGGTCCCGACGTTGAAACCGCCGACATACCCGATCTTCCCGTCGATGATGACGAGCTTGCGGTGGTTTCGGTTGTTCAGTTTGAAGTTGATGATTCCGAGCGTCGGTGGAAAGAAGACGCGGACCTCACCCTTATGGGCGATCAGTTCTTTAAAATCGGAGTTCCGCAAGCTGCGTGACCCGACGGCATCATACAATAGACGTACTTTGACGCCGGCCTTGGCGCGTTCGATCAATTCGTGGATGAGCGCCTTGCCGAGGGCGTCCCGCTGGATGATGTAATACTGGATATTGATTTCGGTCTCGGCGTTCCGGATGTCATCCATAAGCGCCTTGAATTTCTGTTCCCCATCATGTAAGATGGACGACTTGTTGTGGACGCTGACGAGTGATTTCGAGGAGCGTAGGTTCATCTCGAGCAGTTGCTCATACTTCTCGAATAACGGTTGCTGGAGCGCCGTCTCTTTCCGGCGCAATTGTTCGATTTGACTCTCGACTTGAAGCGAGTGGAACGAACGCTCCTCGACGCTCAAGTTGAAGAAGTTGTCTTTCTTCAATTGGCGTCCTAAAAACAAATAGACGATAAAGCCGAGAATCGGCAAGAAAAATAGGACGAGGAGCCACGCCCAGGTGGCCCCGACGTCACGGCGCTCGGCGAAGATGACAGCGAGCGCGAATAATAAGTTCAACCCAAGGACGACATACAATCCCCAGCTGATAATGACGGACCAATCCATAATCCACTCTCCTAACGACAATTTGAACATCTAGCATTATCATACCTCATTACGGGGAATAGTATGCTATCGAAACAAAGGGGGAGAAACAAGATGCATATAAAACTGGACTGGAAACAAGGAATGGCGTTCGAATCGATGACGCCATCGGGGCACCGGGTCACGCTTGACGCGGGGGAAGACGTCGGCGGATTGAACCTCGGTCCACGACCGACCGAGATGCTTTTACAGGCGACGGCCACATGCACCGGAATCGACATCGTCTCGATTCTTCATAAGATGCGGCTACCACTCGAGACGTTCGAGATGGAGATTGACGGCGTTCGGGCGACGGAACACCCGAAACGGTTCACGGCGATTCACCTTCTGTATGTGCTCAAAGGCGATATGCCCGAAGAACGCGTCCGCCGCGCCATCGAACTATCGGTCGACCGGTATTGCTCTGTCTCACACAGCTTGAACGCGACGTTCACGTACAGTTATCGGTTGAACGGGGGAGAGGTCGTCTTGTTCCGGGCGGATTAATGAAGCAAGATGGTTGAAATCGGTCAGACACGTCCGTTATATTGGTATTTCAAATACTGTATGACTAAGGAGGACGTTATGATTCGACTCGCGACGAAACGCGATGCCTCAAACATCGCGAACTTAATCGAACAACGAGCCGTAGCGCTAAATGAACAAGGAAGCGACCAATGGACGGAATATTTGGAGCAAGATTTGTTGAAACGGGTAGAGACCGACATCGCTAGCGGTGACGTTTATGTATATGAACAAGCAGATGCCATATTGGCCTCGATCGCCTTGCTTCCACCGGACGAGTGGGACCATGCCTTATGGGAAGATGGCGAGCGCGGTCAATATATTCACCGCATCGTCGTCAGCGAACAGTTGAAAGGGCAAGGGGTCGGACAACGGTTGATGCAACACGTCCTCGAAGAAGCGGACGGGGACGAGCCGATCCGTCTCGACTGTGTCGCAGACAACGCGTTTTTGAACGACTATTACCCCCGGTTCGGCTTCGTATATGTCGGCTCGAGGAATGGGTACAATACGTTTGAATACAAGCTCGAGGCGAGCGTCAGTGCATGAGAGGTCAAACGACCTCTCTTTTTGCTATACTAAAGGATGACCGATAGGAGGAGAGTACATGATCAACACGATTTTAGTCGGATTCGGATTCTCGGCGACGACGTTTCATTTACCTTTTTTAAAGGCGTTAGACGAATATAACGTGACGGGTGTCGTCTCATCACGGCCGGACGACGTGAAGCGCGAGTTACCAGATGTGACCGTGTACGCGTCACTCGAGGCGGCAGTCGAGAGTGAGGCGACACTGTTCGTCATCACGACGCCGTCGCATCTACATAACGACATGGTCGAGGCGTGTTTAAAGGCCGGGAAAGACGTCCTCGTCGAAAAACCTGCGTTCTTGAGCGTCAAGGAAGGCGAGAAGCTCCGCGACCTTGAGGCGAACAGTCGAGGCATCGTCAACGTGTTCCATAATCGCCGGACGGACGGAGACTTCTTGACAGTCAAGGCGCTACTTGAAAAGGGGGAACTCGGGGACTGGAAAGTATTCGAGTCCCGATTTGACCGTTTCCGGCCCGCCGTCCGTGACCGGTGGCGGGAGAACGCAGGGCCTGGGTCGGGTATCTTGTTCGACCTCGGCAGTCATTTGATTGACCAAGCGCTCGTCTTGTTCGGTGTTCCAGACCGGGTGCAAGCGGACGTGATGATTCAACGCGACGGAGGGCAATCGGACGACGGCTTCTTCATCACGCTCCATCATGGAGAGAAGCGGGTGTATCTGCGCTCGAATCCGTTCATCGCCGGCGAGGCACCTCGTTTCGAGTTGCACGGGACAAAAGGAAGTTTCATCAAACATGGGCTCGACCCGCAAGAAGCGGCACTGCGGAACGGGAATCTGTCGCCGGACGTCCTCGAGACGGGAACGCTCAGCCAAGACGAGACGAGTGCGGTCGCGATCGAGTCTGGTCGCTACACCGACTTTTACCGGGAACTCGCAGCTAGTTTTATCGCCCGCCGTCCGCTCGTCCCGCTAAGTGACGCGCTCTTGACGACACGAGTCATCGAGCTGGCCCGTTTGTCTTCAGACGAACAACGTACAATCGATTTCTAACCAAAAAAATTCGACGTCCCGTCGGGACGTCCGAATTTTTTATTGTCTGCTTCTTCTGCTTCAATCGTCTTCTCGCTTTGCGAGACGATCGGGAAGTTTTTAAAGAGCTTGCTGCCGACGAGACCGGCGACGATTCCAATCCCGAAGACAATCACAGCCGTCACGGTGACGGTTTGCCAATCGTTGAACCCATACATGACGAGGAGACCAGGGACACCTGCGGCCGAGCCCGGCGCGTTATTGACCATTCCCGTCATCGCGACGACGAGACCGGCCATGGCGCCACCGATAAAGTTGACGCTATAGATTGGAATCGGGTTGGCCGAGATGAGGTCAGCTTGCGTGAGCGGTTCGATCGCGACCGACAACTGGTCTTTTTTCGTCCCGATATTCAAGCGTTTGAACAGTAAAAAGTTCATTGAGATCGATGCTGTCAAGGCGAGCGCGGCGATGGCCATCGGCACGCCAGTCAGGCCGAGCATGGCCGTGAGTGCCATCGAACTAAGTGGTGACGTCGAGACGACCGTCACGATTCCACCGAGGACGAGCCCCATAATAATCGGATTCTGTGTTGCCGCGAGTTCGATGACCGCCCCGATTTGGGCGAGCGTGTTCGAAACGATTGGGTCGACGCCAATCGCGACGAGTCGAGCGAGCGGTGCCATGATGATGACGTAGAAGATCATGTCGACACCGGCCGGTAAGTGTCGATCCATCCGACGACCGACCAATCCGAGGATATATCCGGCGAAGAATCCCGGCAAGATCCCGAAACCAGCGACGGAAAGTCCGAGCATGAGCGCATAGACCGGGTTGATCCCAAGCGCGATGGCGACGAGTGCCGCGGCAGCCGGTCCCGAGAGCGACCCGGCGGCTTGGCCGACCTCTTCATAGAGCGGGAGAGGCAACAGCCCTCCGATCGCATAGGCGTTGAACGCCTCGACCAAGAACGTGGCGATGGCGGCCCCGGCGAGCGCCCCCATCGCTTTCATGCCGAACGGGGCCTTGTAACTGAACAATGTAAAAAGTGCGAGAATCAATAGTAACAGTGCTATCCCTTGTATGATCACCATGGTGTTGTACCTCTTTCTCTCTGTTTGTATTTCTTCTATATTTAAATATTCGATCGCTCCTGTAAAGCTATTTCATCGAACTGACATAAGAAATTCCGATGATAACGTTTCCAATCATATGGTTGGAAAAATATAGTTGGTCAAATATGAAAATGTGCTGAAAAAAAGTGTGAAAATGTGTCAGGATGCGCCGGAGTGGGAAACATGAAGTAGAAGTAGATTTAGATAGAAGGAATTGGAGGAGGAGAAGCAGAGATGGAGATCGAGAATCAAAAGTGGCACGCCCTCGAACCGGACCAGGTGAGGGAGCATCTCGAGACAGACGTCGACAACGGCCTATCAAAAGAGGAAGTGTCGAGCCGTCAAGAAAGATACGGGAAGAACGTGTTACCTGAGAAGGAGAAGACGCCAGAAATCATCAAGTTCTTACGACAGTTTAATGACGTCCTCGTCTACGTCCTTCTCGGTGCCGCCGTCGTGACCGGATTCCTCGGGGAATATATCGACACGATTGTCATCTTGCTCGTCGTGACAATCATCGCGGTCGTCGGGTATCTTCAGGAAAACAAAGCCGAACAGGCACTAGAAGGAATTAAAAAATTGCTTGAGACGAAAGCGAGCGTCATCCGTGACGGGAAACAGATTCAAGTCGATTCGAGTGACCTCGTCGTCGGTGATGTCATGGTGCTCGCGGCAGGAGATAAAGTACCTGCCGACGCCCGCGTCGTTCATGCCGAGAAGTTTAAAGTCGAAGAGTCCGCACTGACGGGTGAAGCGACGACGGTCGAGAAAAAGATTAAAGTCGTACCGGAAGACGCAGTGCTCGGAGACCGGAAGAACATGATCTACTCCGGGACGAGTGTGGCGACCGGCAGTGCGAAAGCACTCGTCACGTCCATCGGAGAAGGCACGGAGCTCGGTCAAATCAACGCCTCGATCGCTGAAGTCGAGACCGTGAAGACACCGCTCATCCGTCAGACGACGAAGTTCGGTCAAACGGTGTCAATCGCCATCCTCGTCATTTCAATCGCCATTTATGCGTTTGGCTATTTCTTCCGTGATTATGACCCGATCGAACTGATGCTGACGACGATCGGTCTTGCGGTCGCTGCCATCCCAGAAGGTCTCCCGGCCGTCATCTCGATTATCCTCGCGCTCGGCGTCCGCAACATGGCCGAGAAGAAAGCGATTGTACGAAGTCTGCCGTCAGTCGAAACGCTCGGTGCCGTTTCCGTCATCTGTACGGATAAGACCGGGACGTTGACGAAGAATGAAATGACCGTCAAACAAGTCGTGACGGCAAACCATGATATCGAAGTGTCAGGGAGCGGGTATGCCCCGGACGGCGACCTCGAGCTTAACGGACAACCGTTCGACCTCGATGATGACCCCTCGATGGTCGATTTGCTCACGGTCGGTAAGACGTGTAACGACGCCCAACTGTATCAAGAGGAAGGCAAATGGGTCGTCAACGGGGACCCGACCGAGGCGTGTTTGTTAACGCTCGCCGAGAAAGCCGAGCAACCGATCGAACGGTTGAAGGTCATCTCGAAGATTCCGTTTGACTCAGAATATAAATATATGGCCACCCTCGTCGACTATAAAGACGAGCGGATGATCTTCATCAAAGGGGCCCCGGATCGTCTGTTTGATATGGCGGAGAGTGCTGATTTCGACCGTACGTATTGGGATGAGAAACGGAAAGAGATCGCCGACCGCGGTCAGCGTGTACTCGGTGGCGGCTTCAAACGTGTCGATTCTTCAAAAGAGACGGTCGACCATGAAGACGTCGAGGACGGAGTCACGTTCCTTGGCCTGTACGGAATCGTCGATCCACCTCGCCCAGAGGCGATTGAAGCGGTCGCGGCTTGTCGTGACGCAGGGATTCGAATCAAGATGATTACCGGTGACCATAAAGACACCGCCGTCGCCATCGCCCGTGAGCTCGGGATGGAAGTCGAAGGGGCACTCGAAGGGAAAGAATTGACGAACATGTCCGACGAGGAGATTAAAGAAGCCTCGGTCCATAACGACGTCTTCGCACGCACGAGCCCGAACGACAAACTGCGTCTCGTCAAAGGGCTTCAACAGAACGGGCTCATCACGTCGATGACCGGTGACGGTGTCAATGACGCCCCGGCTCTGAAACGGGCCGATATCGGGGTTGCGATGGGGATTAAAGGGACGGAGGTCGCAAAAGAAGCGTCGCAGATGGTCCTTGTCGATGACAACTTCAAAACGATTTACAACGCCGTCCGTGAAGGGCGTCGCGTCTACGACAACTTGAAGAAGACGATCCTGTTCCTCTTACCGACGAACGGTGGACAGGCGCTCCTCGTCGCCATGAGCATTTTGCTCGGGGCTTCCGCGCCGCTCAGCCCGGTCCAGATTTTATGGGTCAACATGGTCGTCGCCATCACGCTCTCGCTCGCGATCGCCTTCGAGCCGCTCGAGGAGAGTACGATGAAACGCCCGCCGCGCCCGGCGAACGTGCCGCTCTTGAGTAAGTATTACGTCTTCCGAATCATTTTCGTCTCGATTTTAATTGGGGGAGGGAGCCTCGCTATCAACTATTTACTCGCCGACTATGATTTCTCGACGGCGAAGTTGCAGACGATTACGCTCAACACGATCGTCATGGCCCAGTTGTTCCACTTGTACAACTGTCGGACGGAACTCGCGCCAGCGTTCAATCGCCATTTCTTCGATAACAAGATTGCGTTTCTCGTCTCTGGCCTGTTGATCGCGCTTCAACTGTTCATCACGTATGTGCCGTTCATGCATACGTTGTTCGGAACAGCCGCGCTCGAGCTTAGTGACTGGTTCTTCCCCGTCGTCTTCGGGTTCATCGTCTTTGTCATCGTTGAAATCGAGAAAGCCATCTCGCGTCGCGTGATTGGCAACAAAAACATTCACTGACGTTTCAGAAGTCTGACGCGGTGGAAAGAATGAATTATCGCAAAGGAGGGTTGCTTGATGAAACGTGAAGAATCTCAGCCAGGGGTCCATCCAGACCCGGAGCCAGACGAACAATCCGATCCAGCTAAAAAACCGGCGCCGACCCAACATCCTGACCCGGACCCGGAAGAAGATAACGAATAACAAAAAGGAGAGGACCTTCGATCAGGTCCTCTCCTTTTGCGTTCATTTTTTCTTGACAGCCTTGAACTCATTCATGCGGTCAAACTCTTTTTCGTTGAAGTACTCGACGATGACGAAGTCACCGACCGGGCATTCCCAACGGTCTTTGGCGACTTGGCACTCCTTTAAGCTGACGTTCTCTTCATACATGTCGAGTTCGAGCATGTCTTTTAAAAATTGGTCGACCTTTTTCTCAGGCACTTTATGGTACTCGCTGAGGATGACTTCCTCTTGCTTGTCGTTCGTATGTGTCATGACTTTAAAATAACGCATCGTTTCATTCCCACTTTCTCTTGCACTTTTCTAAGTGCTTTTGTCTCAACGTCCATCATACCTTAATCAAACAACAGAAGAAACACGGACGCCCTAAAACGTAATCTACGCGTCGGGCGTCCGTGTCTTATGCGTGCCGGGGGCGCCTTGTTGGCGCTTCGTTGAACGGCTGCTTATGGCGAATGATGAGCCAAAACAACAATCCGAATAGCGGGATGTATGGGAGTGGCCAGAGGCTCATTTTGTATCGCTTCGCGTCACGGTTCATGAGCGTGATTTGAATGAAGGCGAGTAAGAAAAAGTCGACCGTCATCGTCCGGACGAACTGATTCTGTTCCACGTACGACCAATACGTTCCGACGTCACCGGTCGTCGCGGCTGCGATGAATAACCCGATCGTCACGGCGAGCAAGACGACGCCGAGGATTCGTGTCGGAAGCGGCTTGATTGGTGTCGGATAAGGCGACTGCCGGGCGAAGGCCAAGTAAGGCGCGATGATAAAACCACCGACGACGAAGCCGGTCGCTGCCGGTAAGAGCGGGTTTGGACGTAATTGATTGACCTCCGACCACATAAGTGGGAATAAAGCGAGCGGATATACGCCCAAAATACTGAATAAGGATAAGGAATACCCTTCGTAAACGTCCGTGTTATACGTCAGAAAATCGAGTAAGAACCTGCTCGAGAACGGTTCGTTCGGTCCGAGGACGGCGATGGCAATCGCCACGCCCCAAGGAATCAATAAAAACTTTCTCGTCATGCCAACACCTCACGTCTAATCCTGTTTCAACTAGTATACCCCGTTTTCAAAGAACGAAAAATGAGAAAGTGTCGATTTGACACTCTCTCATTGGTTTTCGCGTGCATAGGATTTAATCATCGTCACGAGCTGTTGCGTCTCTTCCGCGTTCGTATCAAGCATGATTCCGTAGTCATACAGGCTCCCCATCTGACTGCGGTGCCGTACATGGCCCGTCACTTCGATTGCTTGTAGCATCGGGACGAGGTCGAGGGTGACGGTCACCTTCAACCCTTCAGACAAAGGGAAGAGGTAGTCACAACGCAATTTCATACCGTGGGAGCTGATGTTCAACAACATCGCTTCGCCGTCATGCAATTCTTTGTCTTCCCATACGAGGCGGTACGGGATAAAACGAGGATTTGGTAGGATGTAGCGAAAAGTCTCTTGGCGTCGATAACGCATCAATTCACCTCATTTCTCTACTCCATGTATCGGCTAAATCCTAGAAAAGTTAAAGGCTTGAATCTACAAACTCAGCAAGGCGCGGTTTACAGAAATACGAATAGTTTTTATAATAAAGACATGGATTGGGTCGAAGGAGGGAATCGTGTGAACGTCAAGGAGTTACTAACACGTTACTCGATCGACGAGCCCGTCGTTTATGTGAAAAAACGCGGGGAGTGGGTCAAGATGGAACGCTTGCCACCTTACACCATACTCGAGGTCAGCACGACCGAAGACACCATTGAAGCACTCGCCATCGACGCCTACGTTGCGCTCGCCGTCTGTCGAGAGACGTCTACCGTCGAAGACGCAAGACCATATGCCGTCCGACTCAAGATTCGGGCAAAATAAAACGCCACGACTGCTCGTGGCGTTTTCTATTA